>JBEDEF010000345.1:0-10712 GCA_041175845.1 Verrucomicrobiota bacterium | reverse complement strand
CCGCACAGCGAAGGGTCGCCCCGGCGCCCCGGAAGGGGCATTCGAAGACCCAGGCCGCCGCCGCCGCGACGACGCCGGCGCCTTCAGCGAAGTGTACTATCTCGGCGGGGCGGGCGACTCTGAGGAGGAGCAGAAGGAGGCGATGCAGGATTATATCCGCCAAGCCAGAGCTCGCCGGGCCGCGGGCAGCCCGATGCCGCCCGTCACCCTCAAGGTCGCGTTCGAAAACCGGGGCGACGCCCCGCTGGAAATCGAGGTGACGGACGTGAATTCAGACCTGGGGAACTTCGCCGTCCGCCCGCCTAAGCTGACCATCGCCCCTGGAGCCAGCGGCGTCCTCGAGCCGATGATCTCGCAACTTGGTGTCACCAGCGACGAAATCCCCCTCGTGCTCGCGCTCCGCAGCGGCGGGCGCAGGGAACGTCAGGTCGTGGTGGTGAAGAACGTGCTCGCCCGCTCGCTCCGCCAGGATTTCGAGCAGCTGAAGCGCTGATCAGGCTCCTAGCATCCGTACCCGTCGGTCCTTCCGCGGGAACTGCAGGGTGACACTGGTGCCCCGCCCCTCTTGGCTGTCGATGCCGATCTGCCCGCCGTGATCGCGCATGATGCGCTGCGCAATCATCAGGCCCAACCCGTTGCCGCCCGGCTTGGTGGTGTGGTAGGGCTCAAACAGTCGTACGAGATCCTCCGGCTTGATGCCGCTGCCGCTGTCAGCGAAGACCAGCACCACGTGGTCGTCGTCCGTCCGCGCCCGGATGCGGAGGCGCCCGCCCGGCTGCATCGCTTCGGCCGCGTTCTTGGTGACGTTGAAAATCACCTGTTTGATCTGGTTACGATCGGCAAGCACAAGCGGTAAGCCGGTCGTCTCCACTTCCACCGCGATGCCCCGGTCGGCCAGTTCCCGGTGCTGAAACCGCAACACCTCGGCGAGAATCTCGGCGAGATCCGTCTCCGCCAGGTCTGGCGGACGCGGGCGAATCGCCTCGAGGAAGTTGCTGATGATGCCATCCAACCGGCCTACCTCGGAGCGACAGATGGCCAAGGACTCTGTCAGCGCCTCCCGATCCTTGCCGCGCGTATCGTCCAGCTTGCGCAGTCTTCGTTCCAACAGCTGGAGGTGGATCGTCAGGGAATTGAGCGGGTTGCCCAATTCGTGCGCGACGCCCGCGGCCAGCAGCAGGATCGAGGAAGTGCGCTCGTTCTCGATTCGTTCCTCGGTGGTGGCCCGCTCCTTGGTCACGTCGGTGAGGATAACCGCGAAGCGACGCACCGGACGGCCTCCGGCCCCCCGGAACGGGACCATGTAAAGACGGACTACCCGCGGCTCGGGATAGGTGAGCTCGAACTCGCGTGACGCGACCGGCGCCGCTGATTCGTCGCCGCCAGGCTCGAAGGCCGCGCCCAAGGAGCTGCGCAACCCGGGGACCAGCCGCCACAAGGTCTGGCCCGCCAGCTCCGGGCCGCCCAACCCCACAAGCCGCTCCGCCGCCGCGTTGGCGTACTCGATCGCGCCGTCGTCCCGGATGACCAAAATACCCTCCTGCAGAGTATTGAAAATTTCCTCGAAGACGGCCCGCTCGCGGGCCAGGCGCTGGACCAGGTTCGCGAGGTTAATCGAATCCAGGGTGTCGAGCCGACCAAGGACGCGGTCGAGCGAGGAGTGTTTCTTGACGGCCATAGTGCGCGGCGGGAAGCCTCAGGAGTCCGAATCGAGGAAACTCATCTGCGCGGGATCCGACCGCTCCGCGAGCAGCTTGCGCAGGAAGGCCTCCCGGTGTTCGGGACAACGCCCCAGCCGCAACACCGCTTCCCGATGCTGCTCGGTGCCATAGCCCTTGTGTTGGGCAAACCCATAGCCGGGGTGGCGACCATCCAGTTCCACCATCAGCCGGTCGCGCGTGACCTTCGCGGCCACCGAAGCCATCGCGATGCACAGGGAACGGGCATCACCGCGCACGAAGGCAACGTGGGGATAGGGGAAACCGCGCAGCCGCAGACCATCGATCAGAATCCGCGCGGAAACCGGCGGAGCGAACGTCTGCCGATCCTCTAAGCTGGAAAAAAGGTCGGGCTCGTCGCGGTCTGCCGCGAAGGCCTCCGGGGGCTGCCAGGCCTCGAGGGCCCGGCGCATGGCCAGCTTTGTCGCGCCGAGGATGTTGTGCTGCGCGATCTCCTCGACCGAGGCCAAGCCCAGCCGCAATACGATCGCGCCGTCTGCCGCAAGGGCCGAGAACTCGGTCCATAGCTCCTCCCGTTCGGCCGGCGTCAGCAGCTTTGAATCGTTAACCCGTCCGCTCTGCCCCACCGCCCAGCGGCCCTCGAGGAACGCGCGCGTGACCCCAACTGCCGCCGCCACCACCGGACCGGCAAAAGCGCCGCGCCCCACCTCGTCCACGCCGAAGAGGTGCGCCACGTCCTGAATCTGCTTGAGGTCGAAGCCGCGGAGCTGGCGGCGCTTCATCCTGGCATCTGAACCAGCCCACCCCCCGGGTGGCAAGCCGTGAGCCCAGGGGCTCGCCTTCCCGCTTGGCGCCGTCCACCCTTCCACCATGGACGCGTTACGGACTTGGGAACTGCTGAGTTATCTTGTGACGGTAATCGGCTTGCCCCTGGCCATCATGATCTTCGTTTACGAACAGCGCCGGGAGCGCCAAAACGACCAGGAGGAAATCTTCCAGCGTCTGTCCGACGAGTACCGGGAGTTTCTCAAGCTGGTCCTCGAAAACTCCGACCTGCACCTCCTCCAGCGTGATGCCTCATCTCGCGAGCTCTCCGCGGAGCAGAAGGAACGCCGTTTTGTGATCTTCGGAATTCTCGTCTCCCTCTTCGAGCGCGCCTACCTGCTCGTCTATGAGGACAAGATGGACAAGCAAACCGCTCGTCTCTGGCAATCATGGGAAGACTACATGCGGGAGTGGCTGCGGCGGGCGGAGTTTCGCGACGCCCTGCCTCAGCTGCTGCCAGGCGAGGATCCCGATTTTACCAGTCATATCCAACGGCTCGCCGAGGCCGAGCGCGCCGCGGGCAAGCTGGCCCCGGGGGCGGCGATCGCCGGCCGCAATTGAGCCGCAAAAAAAGGCCGCCCGTGGAAGCGGGCGGCCGAGAAACACCGGAGCGGGCGGTCGTTACTCCTTCTTGCGGGCCTCGTCGAGGATGTCGCCGAGGTTCATCATGTCGTTCGAGGCGCTGCGGTTGAGGGCCTCGTAAGCCGAGGTCTCCGCCGCCAGCTCCGCGTCCGAGTAGTTGGCCGCCTTGATGGAGAGGCCGAGGCGGCGCTCCTCGCGGTCGATCTTGACCACGCGGGCGGTGACCTCCTGGCCGGGCTTGAGGACGTCCTTCACCTTGTCGATGCGCTCCTCGCTGATCTGCGAGATGTGCACCAACCCGTCGATGCCGTCCTTCAGCTCCACGAAGGCACCGAAGGAGGTGATCTTGGTGACGGTCCCCTTGACGACGTCGCCGATCTTGAAGAAGGCGTCGATGTCGCTCCAGGGATCGTTGCCGAGCTGCTTCATTCCGAGGCTGATGCGCTGCTGCTGCGCGTCGACGTCGAGCACGAGGGCGTCGACCTCGTCGCCCTTCTTCAGCACCTCGGACGGATGGTTGACCTTGCGGGTCCAGCTCATGTCGGAGACGTGGACCATACCGTCGATCCCCTCCTCGAGCTCGATGAAGGCGCCGTAGGTGGTCATGTTGCGCACCTTGCCGCGGACGCGGGCGCCGATCGGATAGTTGTGGCGGACCATGTCCCACGGATTGGGCTCCAACTGACGGAGGCCGAGGGAGATCTTTTGCTCCTCCTTTTGGATGCCCAGCACGACCGCATCCAGCTCCTGACCGACCTTGAGCAGTTCGGAAGGCTTGGTGATGCGCTTGGTCCAGGACATCTCCGTGATGTGCACGAGGCCCTCGACGCCGGGCTCGATTTCGATGAAGGCACCGTAGGGCACCAGGTTGACCACCTTGCCGTGGACCTTGGCGCCGACCGGGAACTTGCGGTCGATCTCGTCCCAGGGATTCTTGGTCGTCTGCTTCAGGCCGAGGGAGACGCGCTCCTTCTCACGGTTGACCTCGATGATCATGACCTGGACCTCCTCGCCCTGCTTGAGCATCTCGCTCGGGTGGGAGATGCGGCCCCACGACATATCCGTGATGTGCAGGAGGCCGTCCATCCCGTCGAGGTCGATGAAGGCGCCGAAGTCCGTGATGTTCTTGACCACGCCCTTCCGGACCTGGCCCGGCTGGATGCTTTCGAGCAGGTTGCGGCGCTTCTCCGCGCGTTGCTGCTCGATGAGCTCGCGACGCGACAGGACGATATTCTTCCGCTCGAGGTTGATCTTCAGGACCTTGAAGTCGTAGGTCTGGCCGACGTACTGATCCAGATTCTTGGGGGGCTGGATGTCGATGTGCGACGCCGGCATGAAGGCGTCGACGCCGATGGAAATGATGAGGCCACCCTTGACCTTAGCCTTGACGCGGCCGACGGCGACGGAGCCCTCCGGGAACTTAGTCAGGATGTTATCCCAGTTCTTCTTTTGCTCGGCCTTGTCGTAGGACAGCACCGGCGCGCCGGACTTGTCCTCGAGCTTCTCGACCATCACCTCGATGGTGGCGCCGATCTGAAGGTCACCGATATCGATGAACTCGTTGGCGGAGATGACGCCTTCTGATTTGCCGCCGATGTCGACGACCACCTCATTCTGCCGGATCTCAGTGATAACACCCGGGACGATCCCGCCCTCCCGCAGCTTGTCGAACGACGACTGGGCGAGCAGTTCTTGCATTACGGAACTCATAGGCAATGACGCCGGGCGGCCGCTTGCTCCAGGAACGGTCTACCGACGGGTTCGGATCCGCCGTGAGGCGAACCCGGAAGGGTTAATGGTTGCACTAACATTGGGGGCTGGCGGGAGCCCGCGGCGTGACGCCAACCCGACCGACTAACTGCCGCGAACGGACAGGCTCGCCCGCGGCACCAGCCGGGGCAAGCGCAATTCCGAGCCCCCCGGCCGCCGTCGGCGCACGCGACGCCCGCTATCTTTTCTTGCCCTTGCGCTGCTCGTATCCCTCCGCCCCGAACTTGCGTTCGAGCACGAAGGCGCGGGTCGCGTCAAAGGTGCCGAGCGCACCGGTGATGCGCGGATCTCCAGTCCGACGCTGGTAATCCTCCAATTGGGCGCGGAGCCGGGCCTTTATCCCGGCCAAGGCCGGCTCCTCCGCCAGGTTGCGCAACTGCCACGGATCCTCCTGTGAGTCATAGAGTTCCTCACGCGGTCGCGGTGCCTCATAAAGCTTGGTGAAGGCCCGGACCGCAGGGTGTGCGGGATGCCGCGCGATCAGCCCGAGCTCATCGACCGCTGCCGCCGAGACCGCGTACTCGGCATCCGGCCGCCGCTCGTGCGGATCAAGGCGGAGCCGGGGCGTCGCGGAGTAGTTCACGATGTACTGATAACGTTCATCGCGGATCGTCCGGGCGGCGAGGCTCAGTTCCGCTTCCTCCCCGTGCCACTCCAACCCGGCCGCGGTCCAACCGCGCGCGGGATCCACGCGGCCGGAACGCCCGGAGACGAGCACGGGCAGTAGCGAGCGCCCAGACATTTCCGCCGGCACCGGCACCCCGGCCGCCTCGAGCATCGTGGGGGCGAGGTCGATGAAGTTGACGAAGTCGTCGATGACCCGGCCGCCCGCCATCCCCCGCGGCCACGCCATCACCAGGGGGACGTGGATGCCCCAGTCGTGCACGTTGGTTTTGGCCCGCGCCATCCCGGTCCCGTTGTCGGCCGTGACGATGATCAGGGTGTTCTCCAGCTCGCCCCGACGCTCGAGCACCGCGAGGACCCGCCCGAGATCTTCATCGGCCTGCCGGAGCTCCTGCATCATGTTGGCCCGGGCGCGGCGCAGGCCCGGGGTGTCGGGCAGAAAGCCCGGCACGGGCAACTGCTCCGGGGTGAGCCCCGTCTCGGCCGCCAAGCGGCGGTAATTATCCTCCGCCCAGGGCGAGTGAGGCTCCGTAACGCCAACCCAGAACCAGAAGGGCTGGCCCGCGGGGCGCGCCTCGAGAAACGCCTCCAGATTGCCGGCGTAGTCCGTCACGCTGATCCCCGGTCCGGGCGCGTCACGCCGCCGCGCCGCGTACGCCTTACCCGCGGGATTTCCGGTGCGGTCGGAAGGCGCCCCCAGGACTCCAGGGCCCCAACCCTTGCCGGTAAAACCCGTGCGGTACCCGGCTGCCGCCAGCAGTTCCGGCAGGCAGCGGAACTTGGCCGGCAGCCACGCCTGAATAAAAGCACCTTGCTCCAACTCCCAGAAGTTGCGCCCCGTGAGCAGCGCCGCGCGGGCCGGCGCGCAGGAGGGAGCGGACGCGTAACCGCGGTTGAACCGCGCACCGGCGCGGGCGACCCGGTCAAAGTGCGGCGTCGGCACCCGGTTCCAGCCGTAGAGGCTGCGCTCCAGCCAGCTTTCGTCGTCCGAGATGAAGACCAGTAAATTGGGCCGCGCAGCAGAAGTCGCAGGAGCAAGCTCCCCCGCGAACGCTTCCGCTTGAAACGCGAGGCTGGCGAGGCACCACACGGCAAGGCGCGAGCGAAGGAACATCACCGGCCAGCGTGAGTCGCACCGCCTCGCAACGCAATCGCGGCAGCGGGCGCTACGCTGGTTCCCTGGCCGCCGGCAGGCGGATGAAAAACTCAGTGCCGTTCCCCGGCGTGCTCTCCACGCGCACATCACCCCCGTGGGACTGCACCACGTTTTTGACGATGGCCAGCCCGAGCCCCGTGCCACCCTGCTCGCGCGCCCGGGCTTTGTCGGCGCGGTAAAAGCGTTCAAAGATGCGTTCGAGCGCCTCGGCGGCAATGCCCGGGCCATCGTCGCGCACCGATATCTCGACCTGCCCCGCTCCGAGTTCCCGACCGCGCACCTCGACGGTGCCACCCTCCCGACCATACTTGATCGCATTGTCGATGAGATTGCCGAGCGCCTGGCCCAAACGGTGGGCGTCCGCGTGGGCCGCTAGGCCAGATGGTACCGCCTGCACCAGCGTGACCCCGCGGCTGCGGGCCAAGATACCAGCGTCGTCGATCGCCTCCTGCGCCGCTGCGGCCAGCAGGACCGGGCGCAAGTCGAGGTCAATGCGCCCGGAATCCAGGCGGGCCAGCAGCAGCAGATCATCGAGAAGCAGTGTCAGGCGATTAGCGTGCTTCTCAATGATTTCCAGAAAGCGGGCGGTGACCTGGGGATCCTGACGACCGCCGTCGATCAGAGTCTCCGTGGCGCTCTTGATCAACGAGAGGGGCGTGCGCAGCTCGTGACTGACATTGGCCACGAATTCCTGCCTGACCCCTTCGAGCCGGCGGAGCCGGGTGAGATCATGAAAGACCAGAATCGCCCCCTCCCCCTCTCCCTCCGGCGTGCGCAGCGCGAGGGCGTTGACCTGCAGCCAGCGGGTCTCGGTCACGCCATCGATGCGCAGCTCGTGGTTGAGCACCTCGGGCTCGCGCGCCAACCGCGCGACGATCGCGGCGACCTCGTGGTGCCGGGTGGCCTCGAGGACGGTGCGGCCGGCGGCGCCGGCCTCGAACTGGAAGATCCCTGCGGCCGCGCGGTTCGCGAGGCGGAGCCGGCCGTCCTGACCGACCACGAGGATACCCTCCACCATTCGGTCAAAGAGCGCCTCGGTGCGGGCCGCCTGGGCAAGAAACTCAGCCTCGCGGTTTCGACGGTAGTCCTCCAACTGCCGAGCGTGGGCTTGCGCCGCGCGATCCGCTCGAGAGCGGAGGTGCCAAGCCGCCGCAGCTGTGGCCAGCCAACCAAGCGCGAGCAAAATCGCGACGACGCTCATTCCGCGCCGCGAAACCGGTAACCGACCCCGCGAATGGTCTCCAGAAGCTCGGCCTCCGTGCCCAGCTTCTCCCGCAGCCGACGCATGTGGGTATCAACGGTCCGGCTGTCGATCGGGTTCTCGTAGCCCCAAACGTCCTGCAGTAGGCGCTCCCTAGTCTGGACGCGGCCCCGCCGCTGCGCGAGCACCTCCAACAGCCGGAACTCCGTGGCCGTCAACTCAACCAGCCGCCCGGACAGGCGCACCTCGTGGCGGGGAACGTCGATCTCCAGCCGGCCGAACCGCATGCGGTCCGGCTCCGCGGTCCCGGCCCGGGAACGCTCCAGCAGCCGGCGAATGCGCAGCACCAGTTCGCGCGGGCTGAAGGGCTTGGTGACGTAGTCGTCCGCCCCGAGCTCGAGGCCGATGACGCGATCCATCTCGGCGGCGCGCGCCGTGAGCATAATGACGGGAATAGCGGCGGTTCGCGGGTCGCGGCGCAGCAGCTTACAAACCTCGAGGCCGTCCACCTCGGGTAGCATCAAGTCAAGGATGATGACCGCAGGGAGTTCCTCCCGCGCCAGGGTGAGCGCGCGCGCGCCGTCCTTAGCGAGTAAGGGCAGGTAACCTGCCTCCTTGAGCTTGAAGGCGAGAACTTCCAGGGCGTCCGGTTCGTCGTCGACGACCAGAATCTTTGGCTTAATCGCGTTTGCGGTCGGCATGGCGGATATCTTTGGCCTCGTAGAGGTAAACGACCTCCTCGGCGATGTTGGTGGCGTGATCGGCGATGCGCTCAATCGCCTTCGAAATGACCATGAGCTTGAGGCACCGCGTAATGGTCTGGGGTCGTTCGACCATAAAACTGGAAAGCTCGCGGTGCAGTTGCCGATTGAGCTCGTCCACCTCCCGGTCGCGCGGAATCACGCGGCGGGCGCCAGGTGCGTCGCGCTGGACGAAGGCTGTAATTGCGCCCCGCAGCATCTCCAGCGACATTGTGGCCATGCGCGGCAAGTCCACGTACGGCTTGAGCTGGGGCTCGGTACTCAGCTCGATCGCCCGTCGCGCGATGGTCACCGCCTCGTCGCCCACGCGCTCAAGGTTTTGGGAGATCTTCATTCCCTCGGTGATCAGGCGAAGCTCGGTGGCCAGCGGCGCCTTCGCCAGCAGGTGGATGGCGGTGTCGTCGATCTCGATCTCAAATTGATCGAGGATATTGTCATCGTCGATCACCGCCTGGGCCAGCGCGTCGTCGCGCTCCACCAGGGCGCGCATCGCGCGGGAAACCGCGGACTCGGCGTGACTGGCCATGGCCAGCAGGCTGTCCTTCAGCCGCGAGAGCTCCTCAGCGTAGTGAGTCATAGGGGATGCGGGGCAGGTCTCAGCCAAACCGGCCGGAGACATAGGCCTCCGTTTGCGGGTTAGCCGGGTTGGTGAAGATGTCGCGGGTCGGGGCGTGTTCGATCAGACGTCCGAGGTAAAAAAACGCCGTCTGGTCGGAGCAGCGTGCCGCCTGCTGCATATTGTGGGTGACGATCACGATAGAATATCGCGTTCTCAGTTCCTGAATGAGCTCCTCAATCTTGGCGGTGGCCACCGGATCGAGGGCGGAACACGGTTCGTCCATCAAGATCACCTCGGGTTCGACGGCGATCGTACGCGCGATGCACAGCCGCTGCTGTTGCCCCCCGGAGAGCCCTAGCGCGCTCTGGTGGAGCCGGTCCTTGACCTCATCCCACAGGGCGGCGCCGCGCAGCGACTGCTCCACCACGGCGTCGAGTCGGGCCCGCTCGCGGACCCCCTGCAGCCGGAGCCCGTAGGCGATGTTCTCGTAAATGGACTTGGGGAACGGATTCGACTTCTGGAAGACCATCCCGACGTGCTTGCGGAGCTCGATCACATCAACCTCCGGACCGTGGATATCGACGCCGTGGATGCGGATGGAGCCCCGGACCACGCGGGCGCCCTCAATCAGGTCGTTCATCCGGTTCAAGCAGCGTAACAGCGTCGACTTGCCGCAGCCGGATGGGCCGATCAGCGCCGTCACCTGCCGAGCGGGGATCGCGAGGTTGACCCCGTGCAGGGCCGGCACGGACCCGTAGCTGAAATCGAGTTCGCTGATCTCGACGATCGGGGACGGAGCGGTGGTTGGGTTCGGCATCGGGCGCGAGGGCGGCATCACCAGCGCAGGCGGGCGCGGAGGCGGTTGCGGAGTAAAATGGAGGCGGCTGCGACCAGAGCGACCAGGAGCAAGAAGACGAAGGCCGTGCCGTACTGCACGCGCTCGGTATACTCGTTTTGGGGAATCTTGGAACTCACCACGTAGATGTGGTACGGCAGTGCCATCACCCCCTGAAAGAGGAAGTCCATGGCTCGCTCGACCTCCCACGGAAGTTGGTCGCGAACGACGTAAGCTGCGGTGAACATGATGGGCGCCGTCTCGCCAGCGACGCGCGCGATACCCAAAATGGAGGAGGTGAGGATTCCGGGGAGCGCGAAGGGCAGAACCGCGGTCCGGATCGTCTGCCAGCGAGTGGCCCCGAGCGCGAGCGCGGCGGCGCGCAGGCCTTGGGGCACCGCCTTGAGGGCCTCTTCGCTGGCGGTGATCACGACCGGCAGAACCATGAAGGCGAGCGTGAACCAGCCGGCGATCAGCGAGACATTCCAGCCAAAGAAGATGACGAACATCCCGAAACCGAACAGGCCGAAGACGATCGAGGGCACACCCGCCAGATTAAGGATCGCGAGGCGCACAAAGCGAATGAACCTTCCCTCGCGGGCGTACTCGCTCAAATACACGGCGGAGCTCACGCCGACGGCGAGGGCGAGGGTCATGGCCCCGGCCACGAGCAGCAGCGTGCCAGCAATGCAGGGCCAAATGCCGCCCGCGGAATAGACG
>JBEDEF010000344.1:0-2978 GCA_041175845.1 Verrucomicrobiota bacterium | reverse complement strand
CTGCTGACCCAAGGGGAGGCGGTGACCGGCTACCTCTGGCACGTCGTCTGGCCGCACCCGCTCGTCTTCGACTACGGACCGGAGGTCGCGACCCTGCCCGGCGCCCTGGCACCGGGACTGTTGGTCCTTGCCCTGCTCGCAGCGTCGGCTGGGGGTTTGTGGCGCGGGCACCCCCTGGGTTTCGCGGGTAGCGCATTCTTCCTGTGCCTGGCACCGTCCTCGAGCCTCGTGCCGGTCGCCTCGCAAACGATTGCGGACCACCGGATGTACGTTGCTCTCGCGTCACCGGTGGCCGTGCTGGCGGCTCTTGCGCGGCGGCGCGCGCCCCGCCGCGGAGCCCTTGCGGCCGGAGCGGCGGCGTTGGTTCTGACCGGAGTCTCCGCCGCGCGCCACCGGAGTTACCGGGACGAAGTGACCCTCTGGGCCGAGACCACCGCCCGTCGGCCGGAGAATCCGCGCGCGCACCATAACCTCGGGCAGGCCGTGTTCGCACGAGGAGATCCCGCAGCGGCGGAGTTGCATTTCCGGCGAGCCGAGCTGCTGCGCCCCGGCGACCCCGACACGCGACACAACCTCGCCCTCTGCGCGCTCCGCCTTGGTCGGGTCGCGGAGGCCCGCACGCTCCTGGAAGACAATCGGGCGCGCGCGCCGAACCATGGACCGACTCTCCTCGCCTTGGGCGAAGTCCGCGGGGAACTGGGCCGGCAAGCGCTCGCGGCCGGGCGTACCGCGGAGGCCCGGGAGCATTTCACCGCCGCCGCCGCGCTGCGTCCGCGGGATCCCCGGCCGCGGCACAATCTCGGCAACGTCCTGCTCGAGCTCGAGGCCGTCGAGGCCGCGCTTGCCGCCTGGCGCGAGGCGCTGGCCGCGGATCCCTCCTTCGGGGAATCGCGCCGCGCCCTCGCCCTCGTACTGCTGCGCACTGGGCGGGCGGCGGAAGCCCTCCCCCACCTCGAGCGGCTGGCGCGCGAGGAGCCGGGCCGCGCGGACGTCCGCGCCGCCCTCACCGCGGCCCGCCAGGCGACGGGTCGCTAAAGCCCCTTCCGTGCCCGACCTCGACCTAGTCCTGCGCACCACCTTCGGCTACTCGTCGTTCCGCCCGCTGCAGCGCGAGATCTGCGCGGCTGCGCTCGCCGGGCAGGACGTGTTCGCCCTGCTCCCCACCGGCGGGGGCAAGTCCCTGTGCTTCCAGCTGCCAGCACTGGTCCGCGACGGGCTGACGGTCGTCGTTTCCCCGCTGATCGCCCTGATGAAGGACCAGGTCGACGCCCTGCAGGCAAGCGGCGTCGCGGCGACGTTCCTCAACTCGACCCTCGACGCGGAGACGGCGCGCTCGCGCCTGCGCGGTCTGCACCGAGGTGAATTCCGCCTGCTCTACGCGGCCCCGGAGCGTCTGCTGCTGGAAGGTTGGGAGGAGAACCTGCGCCGCTGGAACGTCACCGCGATCGCCATCGACGAGGCCCACTGCGTGTCCGAGTGGGGCCACGACTTCCGGCCGGAGTACCGCCAGCTCAGCCGGCTGCGAGCCGCCCTCCCGGAGGTGCCCGTGATGGCGCTGACCGCCACCGCCACCGGGCGGGTCCGCGAGGACATCGTCCAGCAGCTCGGCCTGCGTGACCCGGAGGTATTCGTCGCCAGCTTCAACCGACCCAACTTGACGTATCGGGTACTGCCCAAGGACGAGCCGCTGAAGCAGGTGATCGCATTCGTGCGCCAGCGCGAGGGGGACAGCGGCATCATTTACTGCGCGAGCCGGGCCGCGACCGAGCGGGTGGCCGAGGCCCTGGCCGGCCGCGGCTTTTCCGCCCGTCCCTACCACGCCGGTCTCGACCCGGAGACCCGCGCCCGCCACCAGGAGGCGTTCCTCCGGGACGAGACCCGCATCATCTGCGCGACCATCGCCTTCGGAATGGGGATCAACAAACCGAACGTCCGCTGGGTGATCCACCACGACCTGCCGAAGAACATCGAAGGCTATTATCAGGAAACTGGGCGCGCGGGGCGCGACGGGCTGCCCGGGGACTGCCTGCTGCTGTTCAGTCCCGGCGACATCGCCAAGCAGACGCACTTCCTGGACGAGATCACTGATGCGCAGGAGCAACAGGTGGCGCAGACCCAGCTGCGCCAGATCGTGCACTTCGCGGAGAGCGCGGGCTGCCGTCGGAGCGAGCTGCTGGCCTACTTCGGGGAGACCTATCCGGAGCCGAGCTGCGGCGCTTGTGACAACTGCCTGGAGCCGCGCGAAACCTACGACGGCACCCTGGTAGCGCAGAAGTTCCTTTCCTGCGTCTACCGGATCATCCGGCACAGCGGCTTCAGCGTCGGTCTGAACCACGTGATCGAGGTCCTGACCGGGGCCGGCACGGAAAAGATCCGGCGCTGGGGCCACGACTGCCTCACGACCTACGGCATCGGTACCGAATTGGACCGCAGCCAATGGGCGGGCGTCGGCCGCGAGCTGCTCCGCCTCGGCCTGCTGCAGGTGGCGGCGGGCGAATTCGCCACCCTCGAATTGACCGAGGCCGGACGGGACGCGCTGCGGCAACGCACCCCGGTCACCCTGACCAAGCCCCTGGCGCTCCCGCAAGCGCGGCGGTCCGCGGCGCGGCGGGCGGGTGAGATCGAGTGCGACGAGATCCTGTTCGCCCGCCTGCGGGCGCGGCGGAAGCAGCTGGCGGACGAACGCCGCGTGCCCGCGTACATTATCTTCGGCGACAACACCCTGCGGGCGATGGCCAGGCATTACCCGACTGAGGACGCCCAGCTCGAGGGCATCCCGGGGATCGGCGAGCGGAAGCGCGCGGAGTTCGGGGCGCTCTTCACGGCCGAGATCACCGCCTACCTCGCGCAGCACTCGCGCCAGGCGTTCAACGACTGAGCAGGCCACGGCCCGGCGAAAATGCGCGCCCCCGCCACTAGGCGGTTGACCTCCGCCGCATCGGCGCCTTCCGCTGAGGGAGGTTTCCCTTGCCCCCGAC
>JBEDEF010000343.1:0-3665 GCA_041175845.1 Verrucomicrobiota bacterium | reverse complement strand
GCGTGACTTCGCGCTCACGAGCGTCGCGCGCTACGGCCGAGACGCCGCGGCGGTCCGGCTCGACGCGTTTGTCGTCGCGACCTCGCGGGACACGGAGGGCGAGACCCTCGCCACCAACGAGCAGCGCTTCGCCGCGAACCTCAAGGCGGTCGTCTCGACCGACTCCTTCGGCGATATGGCAGAGGGCAACGTGGGCGAGTTCCTCAAGTTCCTGCCCGGCATCTCCGGCGACCACGACGACGCGCAGATTAACACCGTGTCCCTGCGCGGTTTCGCCACCAACCTCACCACCGTGACCGCCGACGGCGCCCAGTTGGCCAACGCTAACTTCAACGGCAACTCGCGCACCTTCCAGTTCTCCCAGCTCGCGATCAACAACGTCTCCCGCATCGAGGTCACCAAGGTCCCCACCCCGGCCAACCCCGCGGACTCGATGGCGGGCTCGGTGAATATGGTCAGCAAGAGCGCGTTCGAGCGGAATCGGGCGGAGTTCCGCTACCGGCTCTACGCGGCGGGCAACGGCGACTACCTCACCCTCGCGCGCCAGCCGCACTCCTACGAGGACCGCCGCCGCAAGGTGATGCCCGGGGTGGACTTCGACTACACCCTGCCGCTCGGACGCAACTTTGGCGTCGTCCTCACTGGCAGCCGCTCCCTTTCCGCCGGCGAGGAGGACCACTCGACCCTCACCTACAACGCGGCCGGCACCGCCACCGGCGCCTCCCCCGCGCGCCCCTTCCTCCAGCAGTACGGCATCAACGACGGGTCCAAGGACATCACCCGGAACTCGGCCAGCGTGAAGGCGGACTGGCGCGTCAACCCCGAGACCGTCCTCTCCTTCAACGCCCTGCTGAACCAGTACCAGGCCTCGTGGGGGCACCAGAGCATGGACTTCAACGCCGGCACCAACGGCAACCCGACCGTCGCGGGCAGCACGCCGCTGACCTTCGGGGAGACCTTCACCTCCGGCGCCACCGGCCGGGGCGCGGTCACGCTCGGCAGCGGCAACTTTATGACCCGCTACGAGGAGGTGCGCGGCGCCGGGCTGCGCTACCGCTTCGACAACGGCGCGTGGCGGATCGACGCCAGCCTCACCCGCTCCCGCTCCACCAACGCGTTCCGCAGCGGCGACGAGGGCAACTTTGCCGGAATGAACGTCACCCTCGTGCCTGCCGTCCGCCTCGTGCTCCAAGACATCACCTCCATCCAGCCCCGCTCGATCCGCGCCTACGACAACACCGGCCGGGAAGTGGACCTCTACGACATCAACAATTACCGGGTGAACAACGCCTCCCTGCTCTCGCGCGACGTGAGCGAGGAGATGAGCGCGGTGGACCTCAATGTCCGGCGCCGCCTCGGCTGGCTGCCCTTCCCCGCTTCCCTGCAGGCGGGCGGCCTGGTCCGCCGGCAGGAGCGCGACAGCAACAAGGAGAGCGCCACCTATACCCACAACGGCGTGGGCGGGAGCCTCGCCGCCGCGCCCTACCGCAACCAGGTCTACGTCGGTCGGAACTCCCACTTCGGCCTACCCGGCCTCGTGCCACCCTGGACCTCCAAGCACCGCGCCTACCGCGCGTGGCGCGAGAATCCCACGCTCTTCACCCGCACCACGGCCCAAGCCGTCGCCGAGGCCCAGTTCCATATCACCAACTCCGAGTACCTCCAGGAGACCGTCAGCGCCGGCTACGTGCAGGGGGAGGCCCGGCTGTTCAGCAACCGCCTGAACGTGCTCACGGGCGTCCGCTGGGAACGCACCGACGACGAGGGCCTCGGGCCCGTCTTCGAGCCGGCCAACGTCTGGGTGCGCCGCGCTGACGGCACCTTTTCCCGCGACGCGCGCGGGCAGCGCATCCGCCGCCCTGAGGCTGGCGCGGTCGGCTCGATGGAGGAACTGCGCCTGACCCGCCAAGAACGCGCCTTCCGCGCCGAGAAGGGTTACGACGGCTTCTACCCGAGCGTGCACCTCACCTGGCTCGCCACCGAGTCGCTACAGGCACGCGCGGCTTGGGCCCGCACCTTCGGGCGGCCCGACTTTAGCCAGATCATCCCCAACGCCACCATCAGCGAGCGCGACCTCGACGAGTCCCAGCTCGGCGACCCGCAGCAGATCCGCGGCACCATCGACATCCGCAACACCGGGCTGAAGCCGTGGACCGCCGATAACTTCGACGTTTCGCTCGAGTACTACACGGCCTCCGGCGGATTCTTCACCGTGGGGGCCTTCCACAAGGAGATCCGCGACTTCTTTGCGAACCGAGTCACGGTCGCGACGGCGGACGACCTCGAGGCGCTGGGCCTCGATCCCGAATACGTCGGCTGGCAGCTCTCCACCCGGTACAACGCGGGTGCCGCGCAGGTCTCCGGCGCCGAGCTGAGCGCGCGGCACTCGCTGGCCCCGCTCGGCGGCTGGGGGCGGAACTTTACCGTGTTCTTCAACGCCACAAGGCTCCGACTGCAGGGTTCGCGGCAGTCCGACTTCACCGGCTTCATCCCGCGGAACGTCAACTGGGGCGTCACCTTCTCGCGCCGCCCCTTCACCCTGAACGCGAAGTGGAACTACCGCGGCGAGCAGCAGTTGGCCGCCCAACCGGCCTTCGCGCCGGACGCGTACAACTACACTGCGGCCCGCACCACGCTCGACCTCGGGGCCGATTACCAGCTCAACCGGCGGCTCTCGCTCAACGCGAACGTGCGCAACCTGTTCAACGCCTACCTCACCGGCACCAAGTACGGCTCCGCCACCCCGGAGTACGCCCGCCCGCGCCAGCACCGGCATTTCGGCGTCTACTTCTCCCTCGGCCTCAAGGGCACCTTCTGAGGCGCACCCGCCCCGGCCATGACCTCCTCCCGTCGCTCCTTCCTTCGCTCGGCCGCCGCGACCGGGCTTGTCTCCGGCTTCTCGCTGGGCGCCGCCAGCCGCGCCGCCCACGCGGGCGACGGCCTGCACCTCGCGACCTTCCGCTTCGACGCCACGCCGCCCCTCGGCCACGGCTGCTGCGGCGGCTGGATCCGGCCGGTCGAGGCCATCGACGACCCGCTGGAGGGCCTCGGGATCGTCCTGCTCGGCGCCGGCGCGCCTGTCGTGCTCTGCACGCTCGACTGGACCGGCCTCCTCAACGAGAGCCACCTCGCGTGGCGCACGGGCCTCGCGGCCGCCGCCGGCACCACGCCCGACCGGGTGACCGTGCACACGGTGCACCAGCACAACGCCCCGCTCGTGTGCGCCGCCGCCCAGCGCCTCCTCGACACCCAGCCGGACCTTCCGCGCTCGCACGATCCCGCGTTCGTCGCCGCCACCCTCGCCCGGGCGCAGGACGCCCTGCGCGCCGCCCTCCCGCAGGCCCGGCGCGTCACGCACGTGGCCGGCGGCGCCGCCCCGGTCCGCAACGTCGCCGGCAACCGCCGGGTGAGCCGGGATCCCTCGGGCCGCGTCACCGCGATGCGGGGGAGTTCGTGCCGCGACGCGCGGCTGATCGCCCTGCCGGAAGGGGAGATCGACCCCAACCTCCGGACGATCGCCTACTACTCCGGCACGCGGAAGCTCGCCGCCTGCCACTCCTACGCCACGCACCCGATGAGCTACTACGGCGACGGACGGGTCACGGCCGACTTTCCCGGCCTCGCGCGGCGCCGGCTGCAGGCGCAGGAGCCGGACTGCCTCCACC
>JBEDEF010000342.1:0-3929 GCA_041175845.1 Verrucomicrobiota bacterium | reverse complement strand
GTGCGGGGTTGCGCTGCGCGGCCGACTCTGAACCATCGGCGATTGATGAGCGCCGCTCCTGAGTCGTGGCTTGATTTCCTGCCGTTCCGCCGCCGGCTCGCACGGGAAAACCGGCGGCTGCGGGAGGAGCTGGTCCGGTTGCGCGCGGAGCAGGCGGAGTGGGCGCGATTTTTCCCGCCGGGGCATTTTTATTCCCCGCTGCCTTCCCGGGCGGAGGTGGCGGAGGCGTTCGCGCAGGGGATGGCCGGACCTCCCTTCCCTGGGATTGACCTCAATGAGGCGGCCCAACTGGAACGGCTGGAGCGTTTCGCGGCGTGGTATGCGGAGCAGCCCTTTGCGGAGGATCCGGACCCCTCGCGTCGCTTCCACCTCGCGAATCCGTCCTATGGCCACTTCGACGCCATCATGCTCTACGGGATGCTGCGGGAGGCGCAGCCGCGGCGGGTGATCGAAGTCGGTTCCGGTTTCAGCTCGGCGGCGATGCTCGACCTCAACGAACACGTGTTCGGCGGCCGGATCCAGTTCACCTTCATCGACCCCGATATGCGCCGGCTGCGGCCCCTGCTGCGCCCGGACGACGCGGGCCGTTGCACGCTGGTCGAGCGCCGGGTACAGGAGGTGCCGCTCGCGACCTTTGCGGAGCTGCGCGCGAACGACGTACTCTTCATCGACTCCTCCCACGTCAGCAAGGTGGGCAGTGACGTGAATCGGCTCTACCTCGAGGTCCTGCCGGCACTCGCGCCGGGGGTGCTCGTGCACATCCACGACGTCGCCGGTAATCTGGAGTATCCTCGGGAGTGGTTCGACGAGGGGCGCGCTTGGAACGAGCAGTACTTGCTGCGGGCCTTCCTGATGCACAACGCGGCCTGGCGGATCGAGCTCTTCACCGGCCTGCTATTCAACACGCGGCACGAGTGGTTCCGGGAGCGGATGCCCCTGTGCGCTCGCGGCGGCGGGGGCCAGCTTTGGCTCCGCCGGATCTCTTCCTGAGGGCGGGCGCGGCGCCGGGTGCGCCTGCCCGTCCGGTAGCCGCAGACGGAAGATGCTGCCCCGGGGTGAGCGCGGCTCGTGCTCAAGGCTGCCGCCCAGGGCGCGCAGGTAGGCCTTGGTGATCGCTAGCCCTAGCCCGAAGCCGCCGCTTGCCCGCCCGCGCGCTCGATCCGTCCGGTAGAAGCGTCCGGTCAGGTGCGTGCGATCCTCTGCGCTGATGCCCGGACCCTCGTCTGCGACTTCGATCACCACGCTTCCAGGCTCCGGCCGACTGGAGACACGCACCTCCGAATCGGGGGGGCCGTACTTGATCGCGTTGTCGATCAGGTTCTGCAGGGCCTGGCGCAGGATTACCGGATCCGTCCGTAGTCGGAGGCCCGCCTCCGCGACCACCAGGCGCTGGTCCTTCTGCTCGGCAAGGATGCCGAGCTCCTGAGCGCACGTCCCGAGCAAGGCGTCCAGCACAACGGGCGCAGGATGCAGGGCTTCGCCCCGGCCTTCCGCGCTCGCGAGCTGCAGGAGGCGTTCCACCAACTGCTGCAGGCGCTGCGCCTCCTCGAGCATCGAGGCAATGATGTCGCGGTATTCCTCCTCCGAGCGGCCCCGCCGCAGGCCCACCTCGCCGACGCTTCGCAGGGTGGTTAAAGGGGTACGGAGTTCGTGTGAGGCGTCGGCCACAAAGCGGTCCAGTGCCTCGAAGGAGTTCTGCAGGCGATCGAGCGTGACATTGAACACGCTCGCGAGGCGGCCGAGTTCGTCGTGCGGGTTCGCGACCGGCAGGCGCCGCCGCAGGTCCTCCGCGGAGATACGCTGGGCCTCCGCGGCCATCCGGTCGAGGGGCAGGAGCCAGCGCCGGGTGAAGAAGTAACCGCCTGCGACGAGGAGGGTCACGACGACAGGCAGGGCCGCGAAGATGATGAGCTGGAGGTCCGGCAGGGCATCGGCGTGGGGTTGGTGGACCCGGATGAGGCGCAGCAGCCAGGGTCCCGAGGCTCCGGGCATCGTGAAGGGGACGGTGAGCGTGCGGAGGCGGAGGTCAGGCGCCACCGGGAAGACGCTGATCGTGCCGGGGGCGGCGAGGCGGTTGGGCGGGGGGAGGAGCAGGTTGCGGTTCTCGGTGAAGGGCCAGCGGCGGACTACGAGGCCCCCGCGGTCGTCCCACAATTCGAACCAGGGATGCGCGGAGGCGTCGATCGGTCCGCGCGTGAGTTCCTGGTCCTGCCAACGGAGGGATGGTCCCTCGACCGCACGCAGGCTGCGCTCCACCTCCGCGAGATCTTGGCGCAGCTGGTGGTCGAGGGGTCGGGCGAGACGGACAGCAACGAAGGTATAGAGCGTGGCGGCAAACAGGGCCACCAGCGTCGTACCGCCGAACGCGTACCAGAGAGCAAGGCGGGAACGCAGGGTCAGCCGCACCCACCACGCGCCCAGCGTCCGCTCGAGGGGGATCACGATCCCAACCGCTCCATCTTGTAGCCGATCCCGCGCTGGGTGTGGATCAGGCGGTCGACGCCCGGGAAATCCACTTTCTTGCGCAGCCGCATCATCTGCACGTCGATCACGTTGTCCAGGGAGGTCATCCGATGGACTTGCTTCCAGACGTCGCGCTCCAGCATCTCACGGGTCACGGTTTGCCCCTGGCTGCGCATCAGGTATTCGAGTACGTCGACTTCACGTGGGGTGAGGCGGATCTCCTGTCCGGCGCGCACGGCGATGCGGGCGCGGGTGTCGAGCTGGAGATCGCCGCACTGCAGGTTGCGCCCCGCGGCCCAGTTTGGACGGCGCAGGAGCGCGCGACACCGCGCGATCAGTTCCGCGAAGGCGAACGGTTTCGGCAGGTAGTCATCCGCCCCGCTGTCCAGCCCCAGCAGCCGGTCCGTCAACGTGCCACGCGCGGTGAGCATCAGCACCGGGGTGGTCCGGCCGGAAGCGCGAATCCGCCGCAGCACCTCCAGGCCGTCGAGGTCCGGGAGCATCCAGTCGAGCACGATGAGGTCCGTCGGCTCCCCCTGCGCCAGGCGCAGGCCCGAAGCACCCTCGGCCGCGCTTTGCACCTGCCAGCCCTCCAGCGTCATCCCTTCGACAATCGAGTCGCGGGTCTTGCCCTCATCCTCGACGAGGAGCACGCGCGGGGGTTTGTTCGCTTCCGTGGCGGCCATGGTGCTCAGGGCGGGTGACGTATGCTCCGCGGCGCGGGTGGAAACGCAATCCCTCTGATATTTGCTGTCAGCTGCGGGGCAGGCCTTGCGTGGCCAGGGCCTCCAAGCGCCGGCGATAGCGGGCGCCGATGACCGCGGGGGCGAAGCGCTCGGCGATGCTCTTCCGTGCGGCGGCGCCGAGCCGCGCGGCCAGCGCCGCGTCGCCGGCGAGGCGGCGGAGGTGAGCGGCGGCGGCCGCGATGTCCGGATCGGCCCAGGTGCCGCCGCGGGCATACGGGCCGTGGGTGGTATCGAGCGTGACGAGCCGGGCGGGGACCGGGCAGCCGTTGGCGGGGGTGACGAACTCCGCGGTCGCCGACCAGTCGGTGGTGATGACCGGCTTGCCGAGGTGCATGCACTCGGCGACGGCGAGGCCGAAGCCCTCGGAGCGGTGGAGCGAAAGGAGGCAGTCACACGCGGCCTCGAGGGCGTAAAGGTCGGCCCGGGAAAGGGTCGCGGTGAGGAGAATGGCCCCCGGCAACTGCCGCAACTCGGCCTCCAACGCGGCGAAGTCCGCCTCGTTGCCGCTGACGTTGTGGACCTTGACCACGAGGCCTGTCGCGCGCGGATCTAGGTCCGCCTCCCGGAAGGCAGCGATTGCGCCGCGGGGGTTCTTACGCGCCGCGTAGGAGTTCAGGTCGAACAGAGTCAGGGCGAGGAACTTCTCCGGGGGCAGGCCAAACCGCCGCCGCAGTTCCCCGGGCGACTCGAGCGGGGCGGCGAAGGCGATGGCGTGGGGGA
>JBEDEF010000341.1:0-2518 GCA_041175845.1 Verrucomicrobiota bacterium | reverse complement strand
GATCCAGATCGACGCCGCCATCAACCCGGGCAACAGCGGCGGCCCGGCCGTCGTCGACGACCGGATGATCGGCCTCGCCTTCAGCCGCCTCGGCGGCGGCGACAACATCGGGTACATCATCCCCGCTGAGGAGATCGACCTGTTTCTCGCCGACGTCGCCGACGGTCGCTACGACGGCAAGCCCGCCCTGTTCGACCCCCTCCAGACCTTCGAGAACCCCGCCCTCCGCACGCACCTGAAGGTCGGCCGTGAGGTCGAAGGCGTGATCGTCACCGGCACCGATAGCGCCGAGGAGGGCTATCCGCTGCGGGCGTGGGACATCCTTACGCACATCGCCGGCACGCCGATCGACAACGAGGGAATGGTGCGGCGCGGCGACCTCCGCGTGCGCCTGCATTACCTGCTCCAGTCCCAGGCGAAGGACGGCCGCATCGCGCTCACGGTCGTGCGGGACCAGACCCCGCGCGTTCTGGAGGTGCCCGTGCCGCCGCAGCGGCCGCTGGTCATGCCCGACCTGACCGGCAACTACCCCTCATACTTCATCTACGGCCCCGTCGTCTTCTCGGCGGCCACCCAAGCCTTCCTCGCCGGGCTGAACAACGTCGCGGCACAACTCTCCGCCCAAGCGAGCCCCCTCGCCCACCGGCGCGCCGACCGCCCGGCGTTCGCGGGCGAAGAGATCGTCGTGGTGTCCTCCCCCTTCTTCCCGCACCGCCTGGTCAAGGGCTACTCCCCCGCCCAAGGGCGCGTGGTCGAAACCGTGAACGGCCGTCGCGTCCGCAACCTCGCCCACTTGGTGGAACTGCTCCGCGACGCGCGCGAGGAGCTCATCGTGCTCGATTTCGCCGGCCGCAAGATCGAGACGGTCGTCCTGCCTCGCGCCGAGACCGCCGCCGCCACGGAGGAGATCCTCAATGACAATGGCATTCGCGCCCAAGGCTCGCCCGATGTGCTCGCCATCTGGCAGGCGCCCCGCGCGCCCTGAGCCGCGCTCTTGCCAAGCCGCACGCCGCGACCAACGTTTTCTCCCTATGCATTTCGACTCTCGCCCACTCACTCCCGCCTCCCTGCCGCCCCGCGCCGACGAGGAGGATGAGGACGAAGAGGAAGCCGCCAGCGCCCGCAAGGGAGCGGCGCCCGTCGCCCTGCTGATCCAACGCAAGTTTCTCGAGCAGCGGAAAATTTTTCTCTGGGGCGCGGTCACCGACGAGACCGCGAAGGACCTCACCGAGAAGCTGCTGTACCTTGAGGCCAGCGCACCCGGAAAGGAGATCACGTTCTACATCAACACGCCCGGCGGCTCCATCACCGCAGGGATGGCGGTGTACGACACCATCCAGCTGATCTCGTCGCCGGTCACGGTGGTGGTGACGGGCATGGCCGCCTCGATGGGTTCGATTTTGCTGAGCGCCGCCCCCAAGGGCCGCCGCCTGCTCTACCCGCACTCGCGCGTACTGATCCATCAGCCCCTGATCTCGGGGCGGATGATTGGCCCGGCTAGCGACATCAACATTCAGGCGCAGGAGATGGAGAAGCTGCGCGCGGAACTGAACCAGATCCTGGCCAAGGCCTCCGGCCAGCCGCTGGAGCGGATCAACCGCGACACGGACCGCGATTTCTACCTCACCGCGCGTGAGGCGATCGACTACGGCCTCGCCGACCGCATCGTCGACCGCGTCTGAAACCGCCGCTCACTCCGCCGCGGGACCATAGGCGTCGCGGAGCACTTGGAGCGTGTGCCGGACGCGGACCGGCGAGCCGAGCGCCGCGAGGTGCGCCCGGAGTTGCGTGAGGCACCCGATGTTGCCCGAGGCCACCACGGAGGCTCCGGTGGCGATGACCGCCTCCGCCTTCTGGCGCCCCAGGGAGCCGGCGATCTCCGGCTGGTCGAGGTTGTAGGTCCCGGCGCTCCCGCAGCAGAGATGCGCTTGCGCCAGTTCGCACACCTCCACGCCAGGGATCGCCGCGAGCAACCGCCGTGGTTCCGCACGCACGCCCTGCGCGTTTGCGAGGTGGCAGGCATCGTGGTAGGCGATTCGCCGCGGCCCCTCCCCCGCCGGCAGCTCGCGCAGCCCGAGCCGGTCGAGGAAGACGCTGACGTCCAGCACGCGGTGGGCGAACGCCTCGGCGCGCTCCGCATCCTCCGTGCCCCGCAGGATCAGCCCGTACTCGTGCAGCGCGGAGCCGCAGCCCGCCGCGTTGGTGAGGATCGCGTCCACGTCCTGCGGGAATGCGCCCAGGTTGCGGCGGGCGAAGCCCCGCGCCGCGGGCAGGTCCCCCGTGTGCCAAGCGAGGCCGCCGCAGCAGCCCTGAGCCTCCGGCACGAGCACCTCGACGCCGTTGCGCGCGAGCACCTCCAGGGTGGCGTGGTTGATGTCGGGATCGAGCACCCGCTGCGCGCAACCGGCGAGCAGGGCGACCCGGGCCCGGCGGACGCCGCGCGCAGGCTGCACCGCCGGAAGGGGCCGGGCCGGCGGGACCTCGGCCGGCGCCAGGTCGAGCATCGGACGCAGCGCGG
>JBEDEF010000340.1:0-4338 GCA_041175845.1 Verrucomicrobiota bacterium | reverse complement strand
GGCCCCCTCAGCGGCCGCGACGTCACCGGGACCCGACGAGGCGCGCGCCCGCCGGTGGAGCCTGGCGTTGCTGGCCTACTGGCTCTGGATGGTCGGCCTGTTGTTCCTGCCGCCGGCGCGGTTGCACGCCCTCGGCCTCCTGCTGGTGACGATGCTTGGCTTCTCCCTGCGCCGGGGCGCCGAGCGGCTCTGGACCCTGCGCCTGCTCACCTTCGAGGGGGCGATCCGCATCGGGTTGCTGCTGTCCCTGGCGGTGCTGGCGTGGCGGCGCCTGTGACGCCGGGGGTTCAGCGGACCCAGCGGCGGGATTCCGCCTTGGGGGCGGGTTCGTCCAGCGGTTGGGCGAAAAACTCCTGGGCGGCGGACACGAGCCGGGCGTAGCGGGTGTAGTCGCCGGCCCAGGAATTCGGAACGGACAGCCGCCGCAGCACCCCGCGGCCGCGGCGGTCCGGGGCCGTGTCATCCGGGCTCAGTTCGAGCGTGAAGCGCGGATCGTGGGCATGGACGACGTAGTGGCGGACCCCGCCGGGGGCCTCGCGTTCGATCCGCACAAAGGCCGAGGAGTCCATCCGCGGAGCGTGCGGCATGGCAGGGCGGACGCAAACGCCGTTTTGCCCTTGAGCCGGGAGGGGCGCGGGCGCAAATCCTCCGCACCCGCCGGTGCGACGCTCCCCGTTCATCCGCAGGTGAAACGAAAGACGCCGTCCCGAGCTCTCCCATGAAGTCATCCCCGCCTCCCGGCCTCCCGACCTGGCTCTTCATTCTTACCGACTTGGCGTTACTCAGCGCCGCGGCGGTCGTGGCCTGGGCGAGCCCCGTACCCCTCTCGAACACCGCGCTCGTGACGATCGTGAGCTGTGTCCTTTTAGGCGTTGGGGTGGGCCTGGTGCCCTTGGTGCTCCGCGTGGAGCGGCAGAAGAATGCCGTGCTGGACGACCGGCAGCGGGCGCTGGAGGCCCTCGCCCAAACCGTGCGGGAGTCTGCGCAGCAGGTCAGCATCGCCACCGGCAGCCTGCACGGGATCGCCGAACTAGCGCGGCGCACTTTACGTGAGGCCGAGGATCTCCCTGCCAAGCTGCAGGAACGGGTGGCGGCTTTGCAGAGTCGGCTGGCGGAGGCAGACGACAGCGCCCGGAAAGGGCTGGAGAAAGAATTGGCCGCGCTCCGCGGCAGCGAGCTGGAGCGGATCGAGGCGGCCGTGGCCCAAATTGCCCGGACCGCCGCGGAACTGACCCGACTGGAAGCGGCCGCCGCCAAACAGGTAGCGACCCTCCAGCGTGAGGCGGCGGAGAGCACCACGCGGCTCGAGCAGGCGATCCCCGCTGCGCGCGAGGCGAGCGGCGGCGAAGCACCGGTGCCCCGCAAGCCACGCCGACCCCGGCGCGACGAAGCTCCCGCTCCCGCCCCGGAAGAGGCTACGGCCGCCGCGGGGAGCGCTGAACCCACCTCCTCCCTCCCGGTTACCGCCGAGCCGATCCCGGAGGCGGCGGAACCGCCGCCCACGCCTCTGGCGCCCGCGGTCGAGCCCGACCCGGCGACGCCGCCCCCGGAGCCTGCGGCGCCGAAAGAGCGGCCGCCAGAGGTCGTGACCCAGGCGACGCCCGCAGCCCCGCCGCCGGATGAATCCTTGTCGGAGCCGCCCGCCGGCGGACCGGAAACCCCGCCGCCGGCGCTCACGCCGCGCAAGCGTCCGGGACGCCGGAGCGAGCCGGGGCCGCAGCCCACGCTGGATTTCGGCTTCGAGGAGAGCCCCCCGGCGGCCCCCGGCACGGTCGAGCGCACGCTGACTTCGGACGGGGCGACGCGCCTGCTCGTCACGGCCTACATCGGGATTGGCAACCGCCTGTTCATCCGGGGCGAGGGCCCTGGCCTAAGTTGGGAACGCGGCGTGCCGCTGCAGTTCATCTCGATCGGCAAGTGGCGCTGGGAGACGGGCGAGGCGAGCGGGCCCATCCGCTTCCGGCTCTACAAGAACGATGAGTTTGAGTGCTCGTTGGGCGAACAGGTGCTCGATCCGGGCTACCTGCAGGAGCTTACCGCCTCGTTCTGAGCCGGGGACTGGTTGGCTCAGTAATGGGGCGGGCGCTCATCCGCAGGTTCCGCGGCGGCGCCCGGCTCTGTCCGCCCTTCGCGTAGCCGCCGCAGCTCGCGCCGCAGGGCGTCCAGCTCCTCGGTTAGCTCCAGCATCGCGCGATCCTGAGCGGTGACGTGGCGCTCGAGGTAGGCGATCTTCTCCTCGAGGCGGAGCAGGCGTTCCTCGCTCACAAGGCCTGGCTCCTTCCGTCCGGGGACGCCAGCAGTTCCCGCAACGCGGCGGGATCCGCGACAGGCGGCAGGCAACGTCCCTCCTCGCAAAGGAAGGCCGCGGGCCGTCCTCCCGGGGGCCGGAGCTCCGCCAGCCACGGCGAACGCTCAGCGAGCCAGCGCTGCCCGGCGCCGCCATCGGCGGCCAGGACGTTGCGGCGCGGGCCGAAGTCGTCCACCACCGCGGCCGCGAGAGCCCGGAAGGCCGGGTCCGCCGGAGAACCGGCCAGCACCACGTGGCGGGGGGCTTCCAGGGCCAGTTCAAAAGCACAGAGGAGCTGCGGGACCGCGTGCGGGGCCCGTTCCCAGCGACCGCGGAACGCCTCGACCGTGCGGAGGCCGCGCTCCCGGTAGCCGGCGCCGTCGCCCAGCAGGGCGCCAAGCCGGAGCAGGTTGAGGGCGGCGATACTGCTGGGGGCCGGCTCCGCGCCGTCGTAGTCCTCCTTCAGGCGCAGGACCAGCGAGGGATCGTCGGCCGCCGAGTTGAAGTAGCCCCCGCCGGCCTCGTCCCAGAAGAGGGCGTCCATCCGCGCCTGCAGGCGCTCCGCCCATTGGAGCCAGCGGACTTCGAACCCAGCCTCGTAAAGATCCAGCAGGCCCTGGATGACTGCGGCGTAGTCCTCGGCGAAGGCAGGGGTGGACCCCCGGCCGCCGCACGGGTCGGCGGGAGCGGGCGCGCGCCAGACGCGGTAGAGCGTCGCGGTGGCGTCGTCGTGCATTTCCCGCTGGAGAAATTCGGCGATGCGCACGGCGGCCGCGAGATGCCGGCCCCCGTCGTCCAGCGTACGGTGGGCCAGCGCGAGAGCGGAGAGCATCAGGCCGTTGGGGCCGGCGAGGATCTTGTCGTCGAGGTGCGGCCGGGGCCGGGTCCGCCGGGCCTCGCGCAGGCGCTCGAGCAGGAGCACCAGACGGTCGTTGGCGGTGGCGGGATCCAGCGAGAGCTGGGCGGCGGTGGCGGCAAGGGGCTGAACCTGCGCGAGGTGGTTGCGCCCCCGGAACTCCCCTTGCGGGTCAAGTTCCGCCGGGACGTTACCCGCTTCCTGAACGCCAAAGTGCGCGGCGAGCAGCGGGAAGTTGGCGCCGAGGAGCTGCCGAAGCTCGGCGGCGTCCCACAGGTAGAACGCTCCCTCGGCGGAATGGCCGTTGGCATCCAGGGAATCGGCGTCCTCGGCGGTGAAGCAAGCGCCGCCCGGGCTGGTGAGGTCGCGTTCGACGTAGCTCAGGATGTCGCGGGCCATCCAAGCATAGCGCTCGTCTCTGGTCGCGCGCCGGGTCTCGAGGCAGACCACGGCGATCTGCGCCTGGTCGTAGAGCATTTTCTCGAAGTGGGGCACGAACCACCCGCCATCGACAGCGTAACGGTGGTAACCGCCCCCGACGTGGTCGTGGATTCCGCCGCGGGCCATCGCCTGGAGTGTGGTGCTGGCGAGGCGGAGTGCCTCGGCGCCGGCCTCGGTGGCAGGGCCCTGGAGGGCAGCGGCGCGGAGCAGAAAGGCGAGCTGCGCCGGGCGGGGAAATTTGGGCGCGCCTCCGAAGCCACCGTGTTCGGGATCGAAGCTCTCAACCGCCTGGCGGAAGGCGGCGTCAAAGGCGATGCCGGCGCGCTCGAACAACGGCTTGTCCTCCCCCGCGGGCGGCGCGGCCTCCGTGGCGAGCTGGCCGCGGATGGCCGCGAGCGCTCGGTCGCCTTCAGCCAGCAGGTTAGCGCGGTCCTGCCGCCACCCGCGGGTGAGCGCCTCGAGTACGCGCGGAAAACCCGGTCGGGCCGGGAGGTCCTTGGGCGGGAAGTAGGTCCCGCCATAGAACGGCTTCAGGTCCGGCGTGAGCCACACGCTCAGCGGCCAGCCCCCGCGCCCCGTCACCGCCTGGACGTAGGTCATGTAGACCTTGTCGACATCCGGGCGCTCCTCGCGGTCGACCTTCACCGGGATGAAGTTCGCGTTGAGGAGGGCGGCGATTTCCGGGTCGTCGAAGGACTCGTGCGCCATCACGTGGCACCAGTGGCAGGTAGAGTAGCCGATACTGAGGACCGAC
>JBEDEF010000339.1:0-5097 GCA_041175845.1 Verrucomicrobiota bacterium | reverse complement strand
CACGCGATGGCCGCGATGGCCAACGGCATCGCCTACGACGGCTTATTCCGCCCAAGCATCGCCACGTTCCTCGTGTTTGCCGACTACGCCCGGCCGGCGATGCGGCTGGCGGCGCTCGCGCGGCTCCCGGTGGTCTATGTGTACACCCACGATTCCATCGGGGTAGGGGAAGACGGGCCGACCCACCAGCCGGTGGAAACGATTGCCGGGTTGCGCGTGATCCCAGGGCTTGACGTGATCCGTCCCGCGGATCCGGAGGAAACCGCTGGGGCTTATGCCGCCGCGCTCTCTCGGGTCGACGGGCCCACCGTGCTCGCGTTGACGCGCCAAGTGCTCCCGACGCTGACGGCGATCCCCGCCGAGACGCGCCGGCAGGGGGCGCTACGTGGAGGCTACGTTGCCGTCCGGGAGTCGGCACCGCTGGAGGTGATTCTCCTCGCCACCGGGAGTGAGGTGCAATTGGCCCTCGAGGCCGCGCGGGTTCTTGGGCCGGGCACCCGGGTGGTTTCCCTGCCCAGCACGCAGCGTTTCGACCGTCAATCGGCGGAATATCGAGAATCGGTCCTGCCGGCTGCCTGCCGGCGGCGGGTCGCGGTTGAGGCCGGCGTCACCCTCGGTTGGCACCGCTATGTCGGGCTCGACGGCCGAGTGGTGGGCATTGACCGCTTTGGCTTGAGCGCGCCTGCGCCGGTGGCTTTCCGGGAACTTGGGGTGACGGTCGAGGCGGTGGTGACTGCGGCGCGCGCGGAGTGAGTCTGGCGCGACCGGCTTTGTGGGTTGCACCCCGCCGCGGCACCGTCAGGGTGGGGGCTTTTCCCTCCCATGCTGAAGAAGTTTCTCCTCCTGCTCACGGCTTTTGTGGGCATCACGCTCTTGCTCGGTGCCGCGAAGGTGAACCAGATCAAGAAGCTGGCTGCTGCCCCGCGCACGATGCCGCCCGCAGGCGTGGCGGCGACCGCCGCCCGGAGCGAAGAATGGCGTTCGACCCTGCAATCGATCGGCACGCTGGCCCCCGTTGCCGGGATGACCATTGCGGCGGATGCGGACGGCATCGTGATGCGGATCGCCGCCGAGAACGGGGCGGCGGTGCAGGCCGGAGACCTGCTGGTCGAGCTGGATAGCTCGGTCGAGGTGGCGCAACGTGAATCGGCCCGGGCCCGAGCGGAACTGGCGCGCGTGAACATCGCGCGGCAGGAGGAGCTTTGGCAGCGCAAGGCGATTGCGAAGGTCGAGTACGACACCGCGGTCGCGACCCGCAAGCAGGCGGAGGCGGACGTCGCGGCCCTCGACGCCTTGATCGCGAAGAAGCAGGTTCGGGCGCCCTTCGCGGGGCGGGCTGGTCTTCGGTTGGTCAACCCCGGTCAGTACGTGGGCCGTGGGGCCGCCCTCCTCCCGCTGCAGCAGCTGGACCCGATGTACGTGAACTTCAGCATCCCGCAGCGACACCTGCCCGACCTTGCCCTCGGACGTCAGGTGACGCTCCGGGTGGATGCCTATCCCGACGCGGCGGCAGCGGGGAAGATCACCGCGATCAACGCGACGGTGGATGCGGCCACGCGTAACATCACCGTGCAGGCCACGGTGAGCAATCCGGGGGAGAAGCTGCGCGCGGGGATGTTCGCACGGGTGGAGATTGAGCTGCCCGAGGCGCTGCCCGTGATCGTGGTGCCGGCCACGGCGGTGGCTTACGCGCCCTACGGGAATTCCGTCTTCATCATTGAGAAGATGAAGATGCCGGGCGGCCAGGAGTACCTCGGCGTGAGACAGCAGTTCGTCGAGATCGCCGCCCACCGGGGCGATCTCGTGGCGATCAAGGGCGGCGTAAAGCCAGGAGATCAGGTGGTTACCGCGGGGGTGTTCAAGCTTCGCAATGGCGCCCCAGTGCGGGTCAATAACGCGGCGCAGCCGGCGGCAAGTGCCAACCCGCGTCCGGCCAACTCCTGAGGCTCCCAACCGCCCGCCGATGCAAGAACGAAGCTTCACAGACCTGTTCATCCGCAAGCCGGTGGTGGCCATTGTGGTCAACCTCACGCTGCTGGTGCTCGGAATCGTTTCCTTCTACCAGCTGAACACGCGCCAGTATCCGCGCAGCGACAGCGCGGTGGTGAAAATCAGCACGGTTTATTTTGGCGCCAGCGCCGAGACCGTGCGCGGCTACATTACCACCCAACTGGAGCGGGTGGTCGCCAGCGCCGACGGCATCGACTATATCGAGTCGGAGAGTCGAGCGGGATTTAGCCTGATCAGTGTCTACCTCCGCCTAAATTACGACACCAACGCCGCGTTGGCGCAGATCAGCGCTAAGATCAATCAGGTGCGGAGCGAGCTGCCCCCGGAGGCCGAGTCGCCCAGCATCAGCATCGAGACCAGCGACAACCAGTTCGCTTCGATGTACATCAGCTTCTACGGTGACCAGCTCGCGCCCAACCAGGTCACCGACTACCTCAGTCGCATGGTCCAACCGGCCCTCTCGTCGGTCAAAGGGGTGCAGCGGGCCGACATTCTGGGCGGCCGGGTCTTCGCGATGCGAATCTGGCTAAAGCCAGACGCCCTGGCGGCCCACGGGATCAGTCCGTCTGAAGTGCGGCAGGCGCTGGCCACCAATAACGCCCTCGCGGCGGTGGGCTCCACCAAGGGCACGATGCTCCAGATGAGCCTGGTGGCGAACACGGATCTGCGCAGCACGGCGGAGTTTCGGGATCTCGTGGTGGCGCGTCGCGGCGACACCATCGTGCGGCTGGCCGACGTCGCGGACGTGGTCCTGGGCGCGGAGAGCTACGACGACGACGTTCGCTTCGCGGGCGAGAGCGCAACGTTTATGGGCATATGGGTGCTCCCGTCCGAGAGCACTGTCGAGGTGGCCAAGCGCGTCCGGGCGCTGCTGCCGGCGATCGAGCGCGACTTACCGGGCGGTCTCCGCATGCGGGTGGGCTATGACGCCACCAAGTACATCGACGACTCCCTGACCGAGATCTTCCGCACCCTGGCGGAGACGGTGTTGATCGTCGCGGTGGTCATCTTCCTCTTTCTGGGCTCGTTCCGCTCGGTGCTCATCCCGCTGGTGGCGATGCCGCTCTCCCTGCTCGGCGCGCTCACGATGATGTTAGCCTTCGGCTTCACGATCAACCTGCTCACCCTGCTCGCCGTCGTGCTCGCGGTGGGTATCGTGGTGGACGACGCGATTGTCGTGGTGGAAAATGTGGAGCGGCACATTCGCGCCGGCTTGACGCCTACCGATGCCGCGCTGCTCGGGGCTCGCGAGCTGGTCGGCCCTGTGGTCTCGATGACGATCACGCTGGCGGCGGTCTACGCCCCGATTGCGTTCCAAGGCGGCTTGACCGGAGCGCTGTTCCGCGAGTTCGCGCTGACCCTCGCCGGCGCGGTGACGATCTCTGGCTTCGTGGCCTTGACCCTCTCCCCGATGATGAGTGCCCAGTTGCTGCGAGGCGACGCGCAGGAGCACCGCGGGTTGGCCGGCCTTTCGAACCGCCTGTTTGATCGTCTCCGGGGCGCCTACGAGGCAGTCGTGGGTGGGATGCTGGCCCTGCGCGCTGACCGGCGCCCAGCGTGGGCCCTTGCGGGCTGGGCGCTGATCGCCTGGCTGCCGCTCTGGCCGCTGACCGTCGGGGTCGTGTGGCTTTTGTTCGGAGTAGACCAGGTCAAGGCGACCGCGGTCCCCTCCGCTCTCATCCTCCTTGGGGTCAGTGTGGTCGGTGCCATCGCCGTCTTCCTGTTTGACCTCGGTCTCGGGCGTCGATTTCGGGCGCTCCAGTTCGTCCTGGCTGGCGCGCTGCTGCTCGTGGTGCTGCTGGTGCCATTCTTTCAATTTTCCCAAAGCGAGCTCGCCCCGAAGGAGGATCAAGGCGTCGTGTTCAGCATCCTCGCTCCTTCGCCTACGGCGACGATTGAGCAGAATTCCCTGTATGCCCGCGAGGTGCAGAAGATCTTTGAGGCCGTACCCGAGTACGACGCTTCGTTCCAGGTCACTTCCGCGAACTTCGGCATCTCCGGCATGATTCTCAAGCCGTGGTCGGAACGGCGGCGGAATGCGGTCGCGATCGGGGACTCCCTTCAAGGACCCGCCGCGACCGTGGCCGGGGTGAATGTGATTGTGAATACCCCGGATCCGTTGCCCGCGGGCGGACAGTTTCCGATCGAGTTTGTGCTCCGCTCGACGGCCGATCACCGCGAAATGCTGGAGTTTGCCCAAGAGCTGGTCATCCACGCGAATACGCAGGCTCCGGGTGGGGTCGGTCCCCCCGTGTTCTATTTCGCGGATAAGGACCTGAAATACGACCTGCCGCAGGCCGAAATTGAGATCGATCGAGAAAAGGTCGCGGTGATGGGGCTAAGCCTGGTCGATGTCGCGCGTGACCTCGGCTCGATGTTGGGTGGGGGTTACGTCAATCGCTTCGTCAATGACGGCCGCAGTTACCGGGTCATTCCCCAGGTCGAACGGGGGCAACGGCTCAATGCGGAGCAATTGCTGAACTATCACATTCGCGGCCCCCAGGGTCAGCTGATCCCGCTGAGCACGATCGCTTCGATCCGCGAGACGGTACAGCCGAGGACGCTCAACCGTTTCCAGCAGCTCAACTCGGTCAAGATCACTGGGGTGGGTCCGAGCATCGACGCGGCGCTCCGGAAGTTGGAGGCGAAGGCGGCCGAAATTCTCCCGGCTGGCTACACGATCGACTACGGTGGGCAGTCGCGGCAGCTCCGTACTGAAGGCAAGGCGCTGGGGAAGGCGGCGCTGCTCGCGGTGCTATTGATTTTCCTAGTGCTGGCGGCCCAGTTCAACAGCTTCCGCGATCCCTTCATCATCCTCCTGGGTTCCGTGCCGCTCGCAATTGTCGCCGCGATGCTGCCCGTTTTCCTAGGGAAGAGCTCCCTCAATATCTACTCGCAGATCGGGCTGATCACGCTGGTGGGGCTGATCGCGAAGAACGGGATCCTTATTGTTGAATTCGCCAACGGGCTCCAGCACGAGGGGGTCAGCAAGCTCGAGGCGATCCGCCGCGCTGCTGCCACGCGCCTGCGGCCGGTACTGATGACCTCCGCTGCCACGGTGTTCGGCCACCTGATGCTGATCTTCGT
>JBEDEF010000338.1:0-4041 GCA_041175845.1 Verrucomicrobiota bacterium | reverse complement strand
GGGCTTTCCCCCACCCATACCATCATGAAGCTCGCCTCGTTCACGCGCGGAATTTTCCTCGTGTGCCTCTCCGCCGTCGTTCCCCTCACCGCCCGCGCGCAAGCCACCGGCAGTATTGTCGGCCAAGTCAGTAACCAGGCCACCAAATCCTACCTCGAGGGCGCCTCGGTCGAGCTCAGCGGCAGCGGACGCACCGCGACCACCGACCGCGAGGGCCGTTACGAATTTCGCGACGTCGCTCCCGGGAGCGCCACGCTGATCGTGGGATTCACCGGCCTCGATCAGTCCCGCGTCACCGTAAACGTCTCTGCGGGCCGCCGCTCCGTCCAGGACATCGAACTCACCTCCGGCATCTACCGCATGGAGAAGTTCACCGTCGCCGGCGAACGCGAGGGCACCGCGAAGGCCGAGACCCTCCAGCGCCTCGCCCCGAACGTGAAGAATATCGTCTCGTCCGACACCTTTGGTAACATCGCCGACGGCAACATCGGCGACATGCTCCAGCACGTGGTCGGCATCACCGCCGACTACAACGGCCCCGACGTCCGCCAGATCAGCATCCGTGGTGTCGGCTCCGCGCTGAGCTCGGTGACGATGGATGGCGCCCAAGTCGCCAGTGCCCAGTCCGCTGGCACCGGTCGCCAGTTCGAGTTCGAGACGGCCTCCCTTGGCAACATCGAAGCCATCGAGGTCACCAAGGCTCCCACGCCCGACATGGACGGTGCCTCGATCGGCGGCAGCGTGAACCTCGTCACCAAGAGCCCCTTCGACAGCAAACAAGGCCGCGTCTTCACCTACACTCTCGGTCTGGCCTCGCAGCCCACCTACGCGGGCCCGGTGGAGGCGAAATGGAAGCAGCCCTTCAAGGGCTTCGGCCCGTCGATGAACTTCAATTACTCGGACATCTTCGGCGAGAAGCGCAACTGGGGCATCAGCCTCACCGGTACCCTCCACAGCCAGCCCGCCGGCGGCGCCCTCATCGCCAGCAGCTACGAGCGCCGCAATGATCCCGGTCCCGCCTTCGCCAACAGCATCAGCCGCTACATCGTGAACGGCGCGACCCGGTCCCGCCTCGCGACCGGCGCCAAGATCATGTACAAGTGGAGCGACGAGACCACGATCTCGGTCAACAACGTCTACAACTTCTTCCACGAGAACAACGACACCCGCTTCCACACCCTCAACTCTGCCGTCGGCACCAGCGCAACCCTGCCCAGCCTGCTCGCCACCGTCGATGCCGCCGGCCGCCGCACCGGCGGTGGGTTCGTGAAGCCCGGCTACACCGAGACCTTCACCCAGATCTTCGCCAACAGCGTCGAGCCGGCCACGCCCGGCCCCGGCGCGCGTGACACCGCCTACTTCACCTCCCGGTGGACCAATCAGGGCGGCACGGCCAACCTCAACGTCGCGTCCAACGACAAGTCGGGCCGCACCTACGTCTTCTCCCCTAGCGTCCGCCACCGGTTCCCGGGGATGATGATCGACTACAGCCTGTCGTATTCCGACTCCGCGACCTATTACGACGTAATCCACGAGGACGAGAAATACTCCGCACGGCCCACCGGGAGCGTCTTCCTCGAGATCCCGAACCTCGGCTTCGTCATCGACCGCAGCCAGGACGCCAAAGTGCCCACCGTGCGCCAGACCGAGGGTCCCGACTGGCAGAATTTCAATAACTACAGCCGCCTTCGCATCGACCAGACTGACCAGCGCGGCTACGACAAGGTTTACGCCGCGAAATTCGACCTTCGCCGCGACGTCCACACCAAGGTGCCGTTCTATTTCAAGACCGGCTTCACCGCCCAGCGCCAGACCCGCCACCTCTGGAACAACCCCAAGCGCTACTTCTACACCGGCCCCGACGGCATCCTGAACACCGCCGACGACAGCCAGGGCATCGGCATTTTCAACGCCTTCCCCAAGGCCTACACCTGGGACGAGAAGGAGTACTACCTCAACCGCGGTGGCGTGCCGCCCTGGGTCGATCCCTACAAGGTCGCCGCTCACCGCCGCGACAACCCCCGACTCTGGAAGGAAGACGTCGAACTCAACTCCCGCCAGCGCCTCACCTCCGACCAAAAGATCCAAGAGGACATCCGCGCCATCTACTTCCTCGTGAACGGCCGCCTGACCAAGGAGCTGTCGCTGCTCACCGGCCTCCGGCTGGAGGATACCCAGGTCGAGGGTAACGGTCCGCTCAACTACATCTCCCCGCAGGAGCAGGCCCGCCGCACCGCGTGGACCGGCCCGATCACGGATGCCGAGCAGATCCGCCGCAATGTGGCCCAGTACAGCGGCCGCTCCACCAACAAGGGCGATTACCGGTTCTTCCTCCCCGGCGTCCACCTTAAGTACCAGCCGACCTCCGGCTGGGTGAACCGTCTGAGCTGGTCGACCGGCGTGGGCCGCCCGCCCTTCGGCAACATCATCCCGAACACCACGGTCAACGACGCCGCGCAGAGCATCACGGTCACCAACCCGAACCTGAAGCCGCAGTACGCGCGCAACTGGGACTTCACCTCCGAGTACTACTTCAACCCGCAGGGGATGATCTCGTTCGGCGCCTTCCACAAGAAGATCAACGATTACATCCAGAGCGACAGCAGCCAGTTCGTGGCCACCGGCCAGAACAACGGTTACGACGGCCAGTACGCCGGCTACCGAATCAACACCTCGGTCAACAGCGGCTGGGCCCAGATCCGCGGCCTCGAATTCAACTACCAGCAGCAGCTGACCTTCCTGCCCGGCTGGGCCAAGGGCCTCGGCATCTACGCGAATGCGACCAAGCTATGGACCAAAGGCAAAAACTCCGCCTTCGTCACCGGTCCGGGCAGCAGCGCTGGCGGCACCCTGGCCGGCTTCCTCGACTTCACGGGCAACCTCGGGCTCAGCTTCCGCGGCTACGGCTTCGACCTGCGCCTGCAGGCCGTTTACCGCGGTGAGTACCTGATCTCCAACTCCACCACGCCCGCCCTCGTCACCTGGCAGCTCCCCAAGACCTCCTGGACGTGGAAGTCGCGTTACGCCTTCACCCGCACGCTCAGCGGCTTCGTTGATCTCGAGAACTTCACCTCGACCCTGCTCGACAACCGCTACGCCGCCTATAAGGACCGCCCGAGCTTCTGGCGTACCTTCCATACTAAAGTGGTGTTCGGCGTGACCGGACGGCTCTGATCCCCTTGCGCGGAAGCAACCCGCGTGTCGGAGCTGATCCGCATCCCCGACGGTGAGCTGGAGGCGGTGCTGTCCCGCGCGTTAACCGCGCGCGGGACTCCCGCCGATCGGGCGGACCTCACGGCTCGGATCGTGGCCGATAACCAGCGGGAAGGCGTGCATTCCCACGGCCTGAACCGTTTTCCCGCTCTCGTGCGCGGGATCGAGGCCGGGCACGTCGACCCGCGCGCCGATCCGACCCGCGTGGCCGGTACCGCTGCCCTCGAACAATGGGATGGCGCGCTCGGCCTCGGACCTTGGAACGCTACCCAGGCCATGCGGCGCGCCCTAGCGCTGGCCAGCCAGCACGGCATCGGCGCCGTCGGACTCCGCCGGACCAACCACTGGCTCCGCGCCGGTACCTACGCCCTCCAAGCCGCCACGGACGGCAAGATCGGGATCTGCTGGACCAACACCATGCCGCTCATGCCCCCCTGGGGCGGCTGCACGCCCCGGCTGGGCAACAATCCCCTGGCCATCGCCCTGCCGAGCTCGGGGGAACCCCTGCTCGTCGATCTCGCGCTCAGTCAATTCTCCAACGGACGCCTCGAGGTGTTGCGCCGCCGGGGCGAAACCCTGCCCGTCGTCGGCGGGCTCGACGCGGCCGGACAACCCAGCCGTGACCCCGGGGCCATCCTGGCCAGCCGACGCCCCCTGCCCATCGGCCACTGGAAGGGCTCCGCGCTCGCGGTCGCCCTCGACGCCCTCGCCGCCGTGATCTCCGGCGGCCAATCCACCCACGAAATCGGCCGCCAGGCGACCGAGCAGGGCGTCTCCCAGGTCTTTCTCGCCCTCCAGCCCAGCCACGGCGCCGCGGCGATGGTCGGT
>JBEDEF010000337.1:0-2779 GCA_041175845.1 Verrucomicrobiota bacterium | reverse complement strand
GCTTTCGTGGCGGCGCGCGCCCCGCCACGAAAGCAGCCCCCGGCGTGAAGGAGTCCAAGGGCGGCAAGGAAACCGCCAAGCCATGAACATCCCCGAACCCTTCATCCGCCGCCCGGTGATGACGACCCTCGTCACCGCCGCCATCACCCTCTTCGGCTGGATGGCCTACCAAAAGCTGCCGGTCAACGACCTGCCCAGCGTCGACTTCCCCACGATCTCCGTCTCGGCCAGCCTGCCCGGCGCCAGCCCGGAAACAATGGCGGCCTCGGTCGCCACCCCGCTCGAGCAACAGTTCTCCAGCGTCGCCGGCATCGAGGCGATGACGTCCGTCAGCGCCCTCGGCAGCACGCAGATCTCGATCCAGTTCAGCCTCGATCGGAATATCGACGCCGCCGCCCAGGACGTGCAATCGGCAATCGCGGCCGTGCAGCGCCGGCTGCCGCGGGACATGCCCAACCCGCCGACTTTGCGGAAGAACAACCCGGCGGACGACTCGATCATGCTACTCTCCCTCACCTCGGAGACGCTGAGCCTGGCCGAGGTCAATGAATACGCTGAGACGATCCTCGCCCAGCGCATTTCGGCTGTCGACGGCGTCTCCCAGGTCGGGGTGCTCGGGGCCCAGAAGTACGCCGTGCGGGTGCGGCTGGACCCGCGGGCGCTGGCGGCGCGCGGCATCGGCATCGACGAGGTCCGCTCGGCCCTCGACAACAACAACGTCAACCTCCCGGCCGGCACGCTCGACGGCGCGCATAAGGCGACGACCCTGCTCGCCACCGGCCAGCTGAAGAGCGCCGAGGGCTTCCGGCAGGTGATCGTGAGCTACCGGAACGGGGCCGCGGTGCGCCTGGGCGACGTGGCGCGGGTGGAGGATGGGGTGGAGAACGAGAAGTCGGCCAGCTGGTTTGACCAGCGCTTCCGCGAGGACGGCACCGAGGATCCCGGCTTCGCCACCGGGGCGAACCCGCGCCGAGCCATCCTGCTGTCCGTCCAGCGCCAGCCGGGCACGAACACCATCGCGGTCGTCGACGGGATCAAGGCGCTGCTGCCCGCGTTCCAGGCGCAACTGCCCGACTCGATCAAGCTGGAGGTTTACCTCGACCGCTCGGAGGCGATCCGCGAGTCGGTCCACGACGTGAAGTTCACCCTGCTGCTGGCGATCCTCCTCGTGGTGCTGGTGATCTTCCTCTTCCTGCGCACCCTCTCGGCAACGATCATCCCGAGCATCGCGATGCCGATCGCCATCGTCGGCACCTTCGGGGTGATGTACTTCTGCGGATTCAGCATCAACAACATCTCCCTGCTGGCCCTCACGCTGTCGGTGGGCTTCGTGGTGGACGATGCCATCGTGATGCTGGAGAACATCGTTCGCCACATCGAAGCGGGGGAGCATCCGATGACCGCGGCGCTGAAGGGCTCCCGAGAGATCGGCTTCACGATCATCTCGATGACAATTTCGCTAGTGGCGGTGTTCATCCCGGTGCTCTTCATGGGCGGGATCCTCGGCCGCCTGCTCCACGAGTTCGCAGTCACGATCGGCGCTGCGATTTTGGTCTCCGGCGTGGTCTCGCTGACGCTGACGCCGATGCTCTGCAGCCGCTTTCTGCGGCCCCGCGCGGCCGACCACGCGCCGGGACGCTTCTACGTCGCGATGGAGCGAATCTTCGACGCCAGCGTCCGGCTTTATGAGCGCACCCTGCGCACCTCGCTCCGCTTCCGGGGTACCGTGCTCGCGGTGGCCGCGGCGACCGTCGGCCTGACCCTCTGGCTGCTGGTCATCGTGCCCAAGGGATTCATTCCCACTGAGGACGGCGGCCGCCTGATGGTCTCGATCGAGGGGGCGCAGGACGCCTCTTTTGAGGCGATGGTGCGCAATCAGCGCGCGGTGATCGCCGCCGTGCGGCGAAACCAGTACGTCGACAACGTCTCAGCCTCGGTGGGCTCGTTCGGGCGCACCAGCTCCGGCAGCGGGAACACCGGCCGGATGTACATCGGCCTCGTCGCCCGCGACAAACGTCCCCACGCCAGCGTGGTCGCACAGCAACTCCGCGCGGAAACCGCCACCATCCCGGGCGTGAAGGTGTTCCCGCAGGTGCCGCCCGCCATCCGCCTCCAGAGCCGCGGCGCGTCTTCGGTCTACCAGTATACCCTCTACGGGAGCGACCTGCAGGAGCTCTACAAGATCACCCCGACGATGCTCGATCGGGTGCGGGAGATTCCCGGCGTGATCGACGTTAACTCGGATCTCCAGATCACCAGCCCGCAGCTCATCATCGACATCGACCGCGACAAGACCTCGTCGCTCGGGCTCAACGCCCAGCAGGTCGAGGACACCCTATACAGCGCGTTCGGCTCCCGGCAGGTCTCGACCATCTACACGTCGACCAACCAGTACGCGGTCATCCTCGAACTCGACCCGAAGTACCAGCGCGACCCGGCCGCGCTCTCCCTGCTCTACCTGCGCAACCGCGAGGGGCGGCTGATCCCGCTGGAGTCGGTGTCCCGCATCCGCCCCACCGTCGGGCCGCTGACCGTCGCCCACATGGGCCAGTTGCCGGCGGTGACCCTCACCTTTAACCTCGCCAACGGGACCGCACTGAGCGACGCGACCACCGAGATCGAGCGGATCGCCCGGGAAGTACTCCCCCCGACGGTTTCCGGGACATTCCAGGGCGCCGCGGCCGCCTTCACCAGTTCGCTCAACGGCCTCGGCTGGCTGCTACTGGTCGCAGTGCTGGTGATTTACCTCGTCCTCGGCATGCTGTACGAGGACTTCATC
>JBEDEF010000336.1:0-8433 GCA_041175845.1 Verrucomicrobiota bacterium | reverse complement strand
TACGCTGCCTTCCGCCCGCTTCAGGCGGCCGCCGGACCCTTTTCCTGCCGCCCGCGGGAGACTAGCGTTGACCCGCCCGAGACCCCGGCCCACGGTCCGCGGCAATGCCTACCCCCGTGTTGCAGGCCCTGTTGGTGCTTCAGGATCGCGACCTGCACCAACGGTCGCTCGCCGCCCAACTCCGGGCCGTGCCCGAGGACCAGGCCCGCGTCGAACGCCAGGTCGCGGCGGAGAAGGCGGCGATCGAGGCGGCCCGCGGTGAGCTGAAGGAGCTAGAATCGCGCAAAAAGTGGTTGGAGATCGAGATCAGTTCTTCGGAGGCCAAGGTGGCGCAGTACCGGACCCAGCAGCTTTCGATCCGCAAGAACGACGAGTACCAGGCGATGGGGCAGCAGATCGCGGCCACCCAGGAGGCGATCGGGCGGCTCGAGGAGCAGGAGTTGGGGGTGATGTTCGCGATCGACGAGGCCCGGAAGCGCTTCGAGGCGGCCGCGGCGGTGCTGCAGGCCAACATTGCCGGACACGAGGCCCGGTTGGCGGTGCTCCGGCAGCGGGCGGCCGCGCTGACCGCGGAGTTGCGGGGCGCCGAGGAGGCGGTGGCAGCCGCCCGGACCGGCGTGGAACCCCTGCGGTTGCGCGCCTACGACCGGGTGGCGGCGCGCCAAATGCCGGTCGTCGTGCCGATTCAGGGCGGCAAGTGTGGCGGCTGCCACCTGAAGGTTTCCAGCGAGGTCGAGTCCGCCGCGCGCGCCAAGACGCCCGACCCCATCGCCCCGCTCCCGACCTGCGACCAGTGCGGGCGGATCGTGCACTGGGAAAGCTGAGGCGACCACGCGGCCGGCGCGCGGGATGTTTTGGGCGTGCGTCCCGGCAACCGGGCGCGCCAGATGACGGCATGTTGACCCGCCCCCCGTTCTTGTTCCGCCGTTCCTGCCTTCGGCTGGCCTGCCTGCTGCTCGCGGGCGTGACCAGCCTGCCCGCCGCCGCGGCCGAGGGGCCCCGGCGGGTTTTGGTCGTGACCGTGACCACGGGCTTCCGGCACTCGTGCATTCCGCTCTCCGAGCAGGTCCTCGAAGGGATGGCCCGCGCGGACGGCCGCTTCGCGGTCGACTTCGTGCGGCAACCGGAGGGGATGCCGCGTCCGCCCTCCCGCCCGCGGGCCGGTCCGCAGGGCGAGGCGGATCCGACCCACCAGGAGGCGTTGCGGCGCTTCGCCGACGAGGAGCGCCGCTACCGTGAGACCTGGATGCCCCGCGTCGAGGAAGCCCTCCGCCCGCTGCACCCCTCGAACCTCGCGCGGTACGACGCCGTGCTCTTCGCCAGCACCACCGGCGATCTGCCCCTGCCGGACAAGCAGGGCTTCATCGACTGGATCGCGTCCGGCCGCGGGTTCATCGGGGTGCACGCCGCGACCGACACCTTCCACGGTTTCCGGCCGTTCATCGAGATGATCGGCGGGGAGTTCGCGCGCCACGGCCCGCAGGTGCCGGTCGAGGGCCTCAACGATGATCCCACGCACCCGGCCGGGCGTCCGCTGCCGGCCCGCTGGCCGGTGTTCGACGAAATCTACCAGTTCAAGTCCCACGCGCCGGAGCGCGTGCACCGCCTGCTGCGGTTGGACCGATTGATCCTGACGGCCGAGGACCTCAAGGCGGGGCGGGCGACGCCGGGGCTCTACCCGCTGGCCTGGGCGCGCCGGCACGGCGAGGGCCGGGTCTTCTACACGGCGTTGGGGCACCGCGAGGACCTCTGGGATCCGGGGCGCGAGGAGAAGGGCGGACGCCGCAACCCCCCCGAGGCCGCCCGGCTCTTCCAGGCGCACCTGCGCGGCGGCATCCTCTGGGCCCTCGGCCTGGAAGCGGGCCGGCCGTAGGCGGCCGGCCGCCCGCGGGCGCCGGTCGGCGTCGCGGCTCCGCTCACAATTCCGTCCGCACCGTGAGCGCGAAGACGCGCGGGGCCTCCCGGAAGGCGCGGCGGTAGAATTGCACGCCGCTCACCGTGTCGAGGTCGAGCTTGGTGGCGTTGATGGTGCGGTCGTCGAGGACGTTGGTCACGTTGAGCTGGTAGGTGAACGCGGCCGTATTGGTCCACCGGCCCGCGAAGCCCCGGGTGCGGTATTGCAGGAAGAGATCGCCCACCGAGCGCGGGTTGCCCCAGAGCATGCGGTTGGAGGCGACGTCGACGCCCGCGAGGTTGGCGCTTTGGAAGCGCCAGCCGCCGCCGACCGCGAGGCCCTTGAGCTTGCCGGTCGAGAAGGTGTAGCGGGTCCAGAGGTTCGCCTTGTGCGGGCGGTTGCCGTAGCCCCGCTCGTCGGAGAGGCGGCTCGCGGCGAGCAGCGTGTCGGACTCCGCGATCCGCTGGCCGACCGTGCCGGTGCCGAAGGCCTGCGCCGCGGTGAACAGCGGCTGGCTGAGGACCGAGGGGCGGCCCGTGCTGCGGACGTAGAGCGCGTCGAGGCTCTTCCAGAGCGCGACGCGGTCGGCCCACCACGGGACAGCCTCGAAGAACGTGTTGGCCACGACGCGGTCCGTGTAGGAGTAGGTGACGCGCATCGTCCAGTTGCGCGTGAGGTTGGCGGTGGCCTCGAACTCGTAGCCCCGGCTGAGCTGGTCGGAGAGGTAGGAGTCGGCGGAGCTGAGGTAGATGGAGGTGAGGTCGCTCACGCTGGAGATCGGGGCGCCCGCGCCGAGGTTGCCGAGGTTGGCCTGGCGGAAATAGTAATCGAACGACGTCATCACGTCGTTGTTCGGATTCACGAACACCGCGGCGCCGCCCTGGATGCGCTCCCCGCGGCTCTTGGAGTCGTAGTGCTTGAGCGAGCCGCTGAGGCGGTTGTCGAGGAAGCTGAAGGCGATGCCGTAGTCGAGGCTCTCGCCCCGGGTGGGCGGCGGCGTGCGATCCTCGGGGAGCGAGGAGCGGTTGCGCTCCTGGAGGCCGACGCCGGTGGCGTAGTTGGCGATGAGCGAGAGGCTGCGCGTGACGTGCAGCACGGCCCCGGCGGTTTTCCGGATCCCGGTCGTCTGGTCCCGGGTGTACCAGTCCCGCCGGAGCGGGGTGAAGGTCGCCTGGTCCGCCGCGGTGGCGAAGCGGAATCTTCCGCTGTCCGGATCGCGCAGGGTGCGGGGGCCGACCGCGCTGATGGTATCGTCGCGCACGCCGGCGGTGGTGACGAGGCGGCGGTCGAGGAGATAATTCTGCATGACGGCCATGAGGGTGTCGGTCGTGAGGCGGTCATTGAAGTCGAGGGCGTTGACCGCCACCCAGTCGGTGGTGAGCCGGCCGATGTTCGCGAAGCCTGAGCCGTACGTCTCCAGATTGGTGGGGTTGCCGGGCTGGAAGCCCGAGGTGTAGTCCGCCGCCGGGCCGCCGATCCGGAAGTAGCGGCGCCGGAAGACCTGGTTGGCGGCGTTTTCGGCGGCGGCGTTGTAGGGGCGGCCGGCCCAGACCTCGCGCTGGCGGAGCCGGGAATTGTGGTTGCGGTTGCGCTCGGCCATCACGGCGAGGCGGTGCTGGCCCCCGCGCGCGCCGAAATCGTGGTCGTAGGAGAAGGAGGCGCGGAGCGTCTCGTTGTCGATGGTGCGCTTGAGGCGGAGGAAGTTCTGCTGCGCGTAGTAATGGCCGGTGCCGAGGAAGTACGGGTTGAGGCTGCCGTCGGGCAGCCGGTAGTTGAGATCGGCGGCGATGGTCGGGCTCTGGCCGAGCGTGGTGTCGCTGCGGCGGTGGTTGAGGTTGTAGGCGAGCTCCATGAAGAGCCGGGAGAACCAGCGGTGATTGAGGATCGCCGTGAGGTTGTCGGTGCTCACGCCGGCGAACTCACCCGAGCCGGACGGCGTGACGGAGCCGTAGCGCTCGTAGCGTTCGTCGATGATGGGCTGGTCGGAGTTGAAATTGAAGCGGCTGGCGTTGGTGGAGAGCGTGATCCGGTTGACGGCCGACGAGGCGCCCTCCCAGAGCCGCGCGGGGACGGAAAGGTCGGGGCCGTAGACGAGCACCGTGCGATTGCTGACGTTGCCCGTGCCGGAGGTGGCGGCGACGAGCGCGGTGCCGGACGCGTTCTCGTACCGCTCGAGCCCCTGGTTCCACCGGATCAGCCCGGCGTCGAGCGCGCTGGCGAAACGCGTGAGGCCGTCCACGTGGTTCCAGTCGCGCCCCGAGACGCCCTCATTGTGTTCGCGCGCGTAGGAGACGCTCAGCTCGGTGTCGCGGCGGAAGCGGTAGTTCGCCGCGAGCGTGATCCCGTTGAAATCCTGGTACTGGTGCGGCTGGGCCGAGCCCTTGCGGTCGTGCACGCCCATGATGCGGAGCCCGAGCTTATCCTTCCACAGCACGCGGTTGATGTCGACGGCCGCGCGCTTCGTGCTCTCGCCGGCGACCTTCAGCTCGAGGTTCGCGGTGTTGCGCGACAGCGACGGCGCGCGCGTGCGGAAATTGAGGATGCCGCCGGGGGCGCCGGTGCCGAAGAGGATGGCGTTGGGCCCGCGGGTCGCGCCGACGCGCTCGACGTTGTAGGTGTTCGACTCGACCGCCGTCTGAAAGCCGTTGATCGAGGTGCCGCCGACCAGGCCGCGCGAGCGGTAGGTCAGCCCCTGATCGCCGAACATGTTCGCCTGGGCGCCGGCTCCGCCCGGCTCGGCGTCCCCCTTGCTGATTTCGGCGCCGATGTCGTAGCGGAGGATCTCCTCCATCGTGGTGGCGCCGATGTCGTCGAGGAAATCCCTCGTGAACACGCTGATGGCGGCGGGCGTGTCGCGCAGCGCGGTGTTGAGGCGGGAGCCGTCGAGGGTGTTGGTGGCCGCATAGCCGGTCTCGGCCTGCGTGCTCACGATGAAGGGCGAGAGCCCGATCGGGGCTTCCCGGGGGGCGCGGGGAGCTTCGGTGGCGGAGACGGCCGAGGCGGCGAGGGCCGTCGCGAAGGAGCAGGCTCGCATGACGTGACGCATGGGGAGTTGGGGTTTGGCGGCTGACTTCGGCGGCGGGTAATCCCGCTCCGTCGTCGCTCGATCCATGCTGGTGCGCAGGGCGTTGGGCACAACCTAGGAGTTGATCGCGGCGAGCGTGGCGCCCGGCGCAATCCCCCGAGGCCGCGCGGCTTTTCCAGGAACACCTGCGCGGGGGCATTCTCTGGGCGCTCGGCTTGGAAGCGGGCCGCCCGTAGGCGGCAGGTCTGCCCGCGACGGGCCGATCAGGCGGGATCGCGGCGGAAAGCGGCCGCATCCTCGAGCCGGAGCCCGGGCACCTGGCGAAACTCAGCCGGATTGAGGGTGACCAGCCCGTAATTCAGCTGCAGGGCGGTCGCGGCGATCTGCAGGTCGTGCGGGCCGATCCTCCGGCCGAGGCGCTCGAGTTCCGCCCACAGGCCCGCGTGGCGGCGGGCGACCGGCAGATCGAAGTCGATCAGGTCCAATTCCGCCAACACGGCCTCTACGAAGGCGCCGCGCTCCCGTCGCCGTGGGCCCGGCTCCGCCCGCTCGACCCCGTGCAGCAGTTCCGAGGCCGTGATCGCGGCCAGCGCGAAGGGTTCCTCCGCGTGCGCGGCGAAGAGCCGGGGCAGGTCCAATCGCGCCCGTTCCGCCGCGATCAGCACCGACGTGTCGAGGATCAATCCCATTGCAGCGGCGGAATCGGGAGCAGGGCAGCCCGGGCGTCAGCGAGGTCCCGGGCCATCGCCTCGGCCTCGGCCGGGCTCAGCCGCGGGAGCCGGGGCCAGAGCGCCGCCAGTTCCCGGCCGGTGCGGAGCGCACGCGCCGGAACCACCCGCGCCATCGGCCGGCCACCCTTCAGCAGGAGGGCGCTCTCCCCCCGGAAATGCACCCGGTTGATCAGGTCCGAAAAGTTACGCGCGGCGTCCGTCACGGAAAGAGTCCTCATCGCGCGACCCTGAGTCTGATAATCGGATAAAGCAACCCAAGCCTCGGATGAGCAGCATTCTGTGGACGTTAATGTATTCGGAATCAGGCGGGGTTTATGGCCGCGCCACGTCCGCCTGCCAGCGCCGCGAAGCCCCGATTCCGGGGTTTACGGCGGGCGCGTTTCAGACTCGCCCGCGCCCCGCTCCGGCCCCGCGGCGGCTCAGGCCAGAATCCCCTTCACGACGTGCCCGTGCACGTCGGTGAGGCGGTAGCGGCGGCCCTGGAACTTGTACGTCAGCTGCTCGTGGTCGACGCCGCAGAGGTGCAGCAGCGTCGCGTGCAGGTCGTGGATGTGCACCGGATCGCGGACGACATTGTAGCCGTACTCGTCGGTCTCGCCGTGGGTGATCCCGGCCTTCACGCCGCCGCCGGCGAGCCAGACCGAGAAGCAGCGGGGATGGTGGTCGCGGCCGAAGTTGGTCGCCGTCATCGGGCCCTGGCAGTAGTTGGTCCGCCCGAACTCGCCGCCCCAGATGACGAGGGTGTCGTCCAGCATCCCGCGCTGCTTCAGGTCGGCGATGAGGGCCGCGCTGGGCTGGTCGGTCTGGAGGCACTCGCGGCGGATCCCGCCAGGCAGGCCGGCGTGGTGGTCCCAATCTTGGTGGTACAATTGGATAAAGCGCACCCCGCGCTCGGCGAGGCGGCGGGCGAGGAGGCAGTTGGCGGCGAAGGTGCCCGGAGTCCGCGCATCCGGGCCGTAGGCGTCGACGACCGCGTCGGGCTCGCCGCGCAGGTCGGTGACCTCGGGGACGCTGCTCTGCATCCGGAAGGCGAGTTCGTAGTTGGCGATGCGCGCGCCGATCTCGGCGTCCGGGGTGCCGGCAAACTGGTGCTCGTGGAGCTCCCGCAGGCGGTCGAGGGCGAGGCGCCGGTTCGCGGCTGAGACGCCGGCGGGATTGCCGAGGTAGAGGACGGGGTCGCCGCCGGAGCGGAAGCGCACCCCCTGGTGCTTCGCGGGCAGGAACCCGGCGCCCCAGAGGTGCGACATCAGCGGCTGGCCCTTCTTGTCCTTGGTGAGGAGGACGACGAACGAGGGCAGGTTGTCGTTGGTGCTGCCGAGGCCGTAGTCGAGCCAGGCGCCGAAGCTGGGCCGGCCGGGAATCTGCGCGCCGGTCTGCATGAAGGTCACGCCGGGCCCGTGGTTGATCGCCTCCGTGTGCAGGGAGCGGATCACGCAGAGTTCATCCGCCACCTTGGCCGTGTAGGGCAGCAGTTCGCTGAAGGCGTTGCCGCTGCGGCCGTGACGCTGGAAGGCGAAGGGCGAGCCGGCGATGGGGATCGAGCTCTGGTTGCCCGACATCCCGGTGAGGCGCTGGCCGCCGCGGACGGAGTCGGGCAACTGTTCCCCGTGGCGCTGGTTGAGGAGCGGCTTGGCGTCGAACAGGTCGAGCTGCGAGGGGCCGCCGGACTGGAACAGGTAGATGATGCGCTTGGCCTTCGGGGCGAAGTGCGGTCCGCCTCCCGGCGTCGTGCTGGCCGCGGTCGCCGCGCCGGCGGGGCGCGCGAGGAGTTGCGCGAGGGCGAGGCCGCCGAGACCCAGGCCGAGGCGGTTGAGGCATTCGCGGCGGCTCAGCCGGAGCCAGGGCTCGGGCCCGGTGCAGAGGGGAACGGAATCGGGGAGGCTCATCGTTTCTGCACGAACAGGTCGTGGTTCATCAGGGTGTTCACCAGCGTGGCCGCGGCCGCGACTTCGACGGGTGACAACGCGGAATCGGCGGGGCGGGAGCCGTGGTTCAGGTAACAGTCGGCGTCACCGGGCTCTCGGGTGTAGTGCGCCACCTGCTCGCGGTGCAGCCGGAGCAGAATTCCGGACTCCACGGCGTCCGGATCGCGGCCGAGCACGCGGCGGAACGCAAGGGCCGGCAACAATTCGGATCGTCCCGCGGTCGCGCGTAGCAGCTCCTCGGCGAGGACGCGCGCGGCCTCGACGAACTGGGTGCCGTTGAGGAGGACGAAGGCGTGCAGGGCGGTATTGGTCGTATCGCGGCGCGCCACGCACACCACGCGCTTCGGGACGTCGAAGGCCTCGAGCACGGGCGCGGGCCCGTTGCGCCGCCAGAAGGTGTAGAGGCTGCGGCGGAAGAGCTCGTCCCCCTTCCCGGCCGGCGCCGGCTTGAACGATTCCGGCAAGTCGTAGGGGTGGACGGGCGGCCCGCCGAGGCGCTCGACCAGCAGGCCGCTGACCGCGAGGGCCTGATCCCGGATCATCTCGGCCGGCAGTCGGTGTCCCGGGCCGCGGGCGAGGAAGGTGTTCTCCGGATCGTCGGCCGCGAGCGCCGGGGTCGCGGCGCTGCGCTGGCGGTACGTGTGCGAGAGGACGATCGTCCGCAGCAGCGCCTTCACGTCCCAGCCGCCGCGGACGAACTCGGTGGCGAGCCAGTCCAGCAACTCCGGGTGCAGCGGGCGCTCGCCCTGCAGGCCGAAGTCCTCGGCGGTCTTCACCAGCCCGCGGCCGAACAGGGACTGCCAGAAGCGGTTCACCGTGACGCGGGCCAGGAGGGGGTGGCGCGGGTCGGTGAGCCAC
>JBEDEF010000335.1:0-4409 GCA_041175845.1 Verrucomicrobiota bacterium | reverse complement strand
GAGCAACGAAAGGATCGAAGCGCGGCTGTCGGTCGCAAGCGCCGTCAGGGCCATGAGCGTTGGTCCGAGCACCGCCGCAAACTTCCCCAGCATATTGTAGAAGCCGAAGTACTCCCCAGCGCGTTCCGCCGGAATGAGCCGGGCGAAGTACGAGCGGCTGAGCGACTGCACGCCGCCCTGCACCAGCCCGACCACGCCGGCGAGGATCAGGAACTCCCGCGGCGAATCCATGCGCGCCGCGAACAGGCAGAGCACGGCGTAGACGCTGATGCCGAGGCTGATGCCTGCCTTGGGCCCGATCCGCTCGCCCAGCCGCCCAAACGCGACCGCCGCCGGGAAGGAAACGAATTGGGTGATTACCAGCGCCGTCAGCATCCCGGCGGCGTCGAGACCGATGGCCCGTCCGTAGGCCACGGCCATTTTGATGACGGTGTTCACCCCGTCGATGTAGAGCAGGTAAGCCCCGAGGAAGGTGAGGAGGCGGCGGTCTTGGCGCAGCTCCGCGAAGGTGGCCGCGAGTTGCCGGAAGCCGCGGGTGAGGAGCGGACCCGAGCCGGCGGTCGGGATCGCCGGAGTTTCACGCACCCACCACAGGGCGGGAACGGTGAACAGGAGCCACCACCCCGCCGTCACCAGAAAGCACGCCTGTACGGCCTCTACGGCGCCCGCGAAACCAAAGCGCTCGGGCGCTTGCACTACCACGGTGCAGCCCACGAAGAGCACTCCTCCGCCGATGTATCCGAGCGCGTAACCGAACGCCGATACCCGGTCGTAACGCTCCGGTCGGGTAACGTCCGGCAATAGGGCATCGGTGAAAAGCGCACTGCCCGAGAACCCGATGGCGGCGATCGCATAAAGGGCCCCGGCCAGCACGTGTTCACCCCGGGCCGCCAAGGGCAGCGCCGCCGTCGCTACCGCTCCCAGCAGGGTAAAGCCCGCGAGAAAGCGTCGCTTCGAGTTCCCTTGGTCCGCCACTGCCCCCAGCACCGGCGCCAGCAGCGCCACCAAAAGGCCCGAGAGCGCGTTCCAGTAACCGAGATAGGCGGTGGTCCGCTCCGGACCGAGCCCCGCGCCCGCACCCCAGTAGTCTTGGAAAAGGATCGGAAAAAAGGCGGTCATCACCACGATCGCCCAGCCGGAGTTGGCCCAATCGATCAGCGCCCAAGACCAAAGGGAGCGGCGGTCAGAGTTCATCTCGACGGGGAGCGCGCGGATTGGGCCCTAGCGCAGATGGCGGGCCAGAAATTCCAGCAGGACGGGGCGAAGATCACGCTCCAGCGGTTTCCGCTGCCAGGTCTCAAGGTCGAAGGTGTGTCCCGCCCGTTCGAGGAGCACGAGCTGGTGGCGGGCGCCGCGTTCCTGCGCCACCCGCTCCAGCTCCTCGGCCTGCAGGTAATCCACCGTGGCGTCCCGCCGCCCGTGGAGGGTCAGGAGGGGCACGCTGGCGCGCGAGACGTGATGGACCGGCGAGGCGAGGCGGAAAACCGGATCCGCGGCATCGCGCGCGGAGAACACCCGCAGGTGGGCGTCCTCAGGAGGCCGGAGCTCGCCGGGCGTACCGTCGGCCGCGACCTGCCGGCGCGTGAGGATGTTGGTGATGCCGTAAAGGTTCACGCCGCACGCGACCACGCTGGATACTCCGGGGTAGGGGGTCGCGGCGCCCGTGGGCTCGAGCCCCGGTTGGCCCGCCGTCAGCGCCACCATCAGGGCGAGGTGACCGCCGGCTGAACCGCCGCCGACCGCGATCCGCGCAGGGTCGATCCGGTAGCGGGCCGCCTGCGCGCGGAGGAAGCGCACTGCGTTCTTGCAGTCGAACAGCAGGGTGGGCCAGGCGCCGTCGCCCAGCCGGTAGTCCACGCTCACCGCCACGTAGCCGGCCCGGGCCAGCGTGCCGCAGACGTTCGCGGCGCGCGCTTCGTTCTTGGTTCCGCCCGTCCACCCGCCCCCGTGGATCCACACGAAGGCAGGGCGGAGCTCCGCGCCCGCCGCCGCCGCGGGGAGGTAGACATCGAGCCGCTCCGTCCGGTCGGTAGCGAGGAAGGCGACATCTTTCTCCACCGTGAAACCGGAGTCCGCAGCGCGGATGGTCGGGACGGCGAGGAGCGCAAGCAGGGTGGCGAGGGCGGACCGCATACAGTGCTGATGCCGCTCCCAAGAGGACGCGTCAACGTCCCGGGCCACCCGCCTCACCAGGCACAGAGTTGGTCCACATACCGGGCGGAGCCGTCCCGCGCCCACCCGTCGAGCTGCGCTTGGTCCTTCAGCTGCTGCCCTCGTGCGCGGGAGACGGCCGCGAAGACGCTGGCGCATTCCGCCACCGCGGTCATGTCGCCCCAGAGCTTCTCGAATTGGGCGACGGGGAAGACGTCCTCCTGTCCGTGGCCCCACCGACGCTTCACCTCCTTGAGCGTGACGTAGGTGGGCACGCGGGCGGCGAGTGCGCGCACGGCGGCGGCAGTCCGGACAGGGTCGGCGGCCTCGGCGCGGGTCAGCCCGAACAGGTCTAGCAGGCGGTCGATATCCACCCAGCAGGTGTTGGTGCTGTAGTAAGTCAGGGCGAATTCGTCCTCCTCGCGGGGGAGCGCGAGGCCCTCGACTAGCCGCAGGCGGCCGTCGACGCGGGCGAGACCACCGCCGTGGTCCTCGAGGCGCCGCGGGATTACCTCCCAGCCCAAGGTGGCGCCGGACTGCCGGAACCAGCCGAGCAGCGCCGGATCGAGCGTCGCGCCCAGCGTGTCGATGTTGTGCACGAGCAGGGTGCGCAGCGCGGGGCGATCCGCGAGCAGGCGGGCGAGGGTTCCGTTCTTGAGCAGGTTGGGCAGCTCGAACCAGTGGCCGACCGGGTGCAGGCACTGGGCGGGGAGGTTGTCGGTATAGTCCGCTCCCTCACCCGCCGCCCGCGCCCATTGGACCAGGGCCGCGCGCACACTGCCCCGCAACTTCTCCTTTTGCTCGTCGAGGCGTTGCTGGGCGGTCTCCTGCCATGCGAAGTGCAGGTCGCGTTCCATCGGCACCAGCCGCAGGCCGATCGACCGGCCCGGCGAGAGCAGCGCCTCGGTGCCCGGCACCGGTCCGAGGGCCGCGAGATGGGCGGCGAGGGCGGCGTGGGTCAGGTGCGAGGTGGTGAAGACATGTGGGATCGTGACGCCATGCTCGGCCGCGGTGCGTCGCGACTTCGCGAGGTGCACCTCGGCGAAACTGCGGTGGCGGCCCGCGAACTTGGCAAACGGGTGCAGCGCCTTGGCGACGCCCGCCCCCTGCGTCCATCGGCTACCCACGCCGGCCGCGTAAGTGACGACCGCGGCCTCGCCGCGTCGCAGGGCGGCGGCGCCCTCGGCCCGCCACGCGGCGGCGGTGGTGGCCACGAAGAGATCTCCCGGGGAGACATCCTCGATCCGGGTGCTGGGAGGGAGCCGATTGCGGGCGAGTCCGATGCGTCCGGCGCGCAGATCGGTGCGGATCTGCTCGTGCTGGTCTCGGTCGAAGCCATTACGGTCTAGGAGGCGATCGAGCTGTCCGGCTTCGCCCTCGGTGCCGGTAGTGCCGGGCAGGAGGCGATCGAGCAGGCTGGGCAGCAGCGCGGCAAACTCGCCCCCCTGGCGCGCGGCCCGGGTGAACTGTTGCAGGTCCGTGCGTTCGCGGGGGCTCAGGTCGCGAGCTTGGCGCCGCAGCCAGCCTGGTACTGCCTGCTGATAAAAGGCGGGCGGGAGCAGCGCCGCCGCGCCTTCGAGCCGCGCGGCCACCGAGCCCTCCTCGTTCAGGGCGAAGTCGTAGACTACTGGATCCATCGCAAAGGGCAGCGCGGACTCCAGTTCCCTTTTGGTCGCCAGCATGATCGCGAGGAGCCGTTCCTGCGCCTCCGCCCGCCGCGAGGGAGCGAAGATGAAGCCCATCCCGCCGCCCGACATTCCGCCCAGCATCCAGAATCCCCAGAAGTCCTCCCCAAAGGCGGCGCGCGTCCGCTCGATCACCAGCTCGGTGTAGCGATTGCTCACCCACGGGATGATCGTTTGCAGCGGCCCAAAAAAATTCTCCGTCAACGCCCGACCGAGGCCGCGAATGTCCCCCGTGGCCAGCAGGCCGAGGATCTGATCTAGGGTGGCGATGGCCTGGCTGCGGGCAACCCACTCTTCGGCGCTGCGCAGGAGGTACTTTTCGGTGGCCATCTCGAGGATGGGGCCGACGTTCTGTGCCATCCCGCCGTGCACGAGCACCAGCGAATCCTGCAGGGCCCGGCGGGCCGCCGCCGGCACGCGCTCGACCCCGAGCAGGGTGTGGCGGGGCAGCAGGCACCCGCGGCTAATCCCGTGCTCGGGATCGCCGGGCCGCGCCGGCGCGCCTTCGATCAGCTTGATGCCCGGCCAGAGGCCACCTGAATCCTGCCAACCCCCGCCGGAACCGCCCAGCCA
>JBEDEF010000334.1:0-3141 GCA_041175845.1 Verrucomicrobiota bacterium | reverse complement strand
ATTCATTGCGGCGAAAAGGGGGGGAGGAGGCGGGTGTTAGGAGCGTCTGAAGCAAAAAAAGGGCCGGTCTCGGTGGTGCGAGAGCGGCCCGGGGAAGTATTAATTGCGCAGAGCTCTCGCAGAAGAATTAGAAGAAGCGGATCGTTTTGGTGGCCATTTTGGCGTGCTCCGCATCGGAGCAACCCGCGTTCGTCGGGACGCCCGTGGGGGCGTCCGTCGGTTTCACGAGATCGTTGCTGAGCAGGTAATTCTCGACCTCCTCGCCGGAGACGTCGGCGAGCATCACGCCGTCGATCTCCACGCAGGGGGAGAGCGGCTGGCCGGACTTCTGCACCATCTCGGCGTAGTTCTCGCGATGGTTGATGATGTCGATGTCCTCGAAGGGCAGGCTGTGCTTCCGCAGGATGGCGCGGACACCGTTGGACCAGCCGCAGTGAGGCTTCAGGTAGGCTTTGATCGTCATACGGTGAACGGTTGGGAAAACAGAATCGCCCCGCAGTAAACGCCGGCGCTCCGGGCGATCAAGCGCCCTTTTCGAAAACTTTCCCAAAATCCCGCGGCGGCCGCGCGCACGCGCCCAAAACCCGGCTGGCGTTTTACGCGGCGGAGCCTATCACCCGCGCGATGAAGGTCCTCGTCACCGGCGCCGCCGGATTCATCGGCCACCACGTCGCCCGCCGCTTGGCGGAGACCGGCCGGTGCGAGGTCCTCGGCATCGACACCCTCGACCCCTACTACGACCCGGCGCTGAAGCGGGCGCGCCTCGACCAGCTCGCCGGCCTGGAGGATTTCCGGTTCGTGCAGGCGGACTGCGCGGACGCGGAAAAATTTCCCGCGCTGGTGGCCCACTGGCGGCCCGACTACGTGGTGCACCTCGCGGCGCAACCCGGGGTGCGGCACAGCATGACGCACGCGCCGGCCTACACGCGGAGCAACCTCGAAGGGTTCGCCACGGTGCTCGAGGCCTGCCGCCGCACGCCGCCGCGCCACCTCGTGTTCGCCTCCAGCAGCAGCGTCTACGGCGCCGGCGCGGTCGCGCCGTTCCGCGAGGACGCGGTCACGGACCAACCCGTCTCGTACTACGGCGCCACCAAGAAGGCCAACGAGCTGATGGCGCACAGCTACGCGCTGAATCACGGCCTGAACATCACCGGACTGCGCTTCTTCTCGGTCTACGGACCCTGGGGGCGGCCGGACATGGCGCCCACGCTCTTCGCCAGCGCGATCCGCGCGGGCCGCCGGCTCCCGCTCTACAACGCCGGCCGCAACCGGCGGGATTTCACCTACGTGGACGACATCGTCGACGGGGTGGTGAGGGTGCTGCTCTACCCGCCGGCCGTCCCGCCCCGGCCCCCGCTGCGCCTCTACAACCTCGGCCATAACCGGCCGGTCGAGACGCTGCTGTTCGTCCGGATGCTGGAGGAACTGCTGGGGCGGAAGGCGGAGGTCGAGCTGCTCCCGCCGCAGCCGGGCGAGATGCTGGAGACGTGCGCGGACCTGACCCGGATCCAAGCGGAGGTCGGGTTCACCCCGAAGGTGCCCCTCGAGGAGGGCCTGCGCCGCTTCGTGGACTGGTTCCGCACCTATTACCCGCCGGACGCCGGCTGACCGACCCTCGTGAAGACCTTCCTGCTGCTGGCCTCGAACATCTTCATGACCTTCGCCTGGTACGGGCAGCTGAAGCTGAAGTTCTTCGAGGGCCGCTCGCTCGGGTTCGTGATCCTCGCCTCCTGGGGCATCGCCTTCTTCGAGTACCTCCTGATGGTGCCCGCCAACCGCATCGGCTACGCCAACGGAATGACGGGCTACCAGCTGAAGGTGATGCAGGAGGTGATCACCCTCGGCGTGTTCGTCGCCTTCGCGTGGCTGGTACTGGGGGAGAAACTCACCTGGAACTACGCGGTGAGCTTCCTCCTGATCCTCGCGGCAGTCTACTTTGCCGTCGGCGTGAAGCCCGCGGGACCTTGAGTTTAGGATAGCCGGAACCCCTGCCGCCGCCCGCGCTCAGCGGCCGAGGGCGTACAGCTTGGTGCCGGTGCGGACGAACAGGTTGCCGTGGGCGATCGCCACGCTCGAGCGGTGGCGGGTGTCGTCGCCCTCGTCGCGGAAGTTCGCCGTATGCAGCAGGCGGAACGCGTCGCCGCCCGCCTGAATCACGAACACGTCGGCATCAAAGTTCATCACGTAGATCCGGCCGTCCGCGGCCGTGGGCGAGGCCTGCAGGACCGACCGCCCGCCGAGGTCGCCGCTCCAGATGACCGCGCCGTCGGCCGGGTTCACGCAGTAGAGCTTCCGCTTCACGCCATTGAGGAGGTAGAAACGGCCACCGTAATACAGCGGCGAGGGCACGTCCGAGGTGAGGTCACGCTCGTTGCGGGACGGGGCGACTTCGGCCGCGACCTCCGTCTGCTGCACGTGGCTCTGCCACGCGAGATCGCGGAACGAGAGTGTGCCCTGACCGCCCGCCTTCACCGCGTAGACCGGGGCGTTCTTCGGGGCGCAGGCCAGGAGGACCCCGCCGCCGGCGGTGGGCGAGGGCACGAGGCGCCAGTGACCGATGCGCGTGGGGTTCCAGGTGCCCCAGCTCCACAGCTCGCGGCCGGTCGCCGGGTCGTGGCCCGTGAGGCGATCGCCGCCGATGACGACCAGCTCACGCCGGCCCTGATGCTCGAACGGCAGGGGCGTGCTGAAGGCCTCGCGCGACTCCGCCACCGCTTCGGAGGGCCGGAGGACCCGCCAGAGCTCGCGTCCCGTCGCGGGCTCGAGGGCGAGCAGGTAGGACTCGTTGCCGGTGGGCTTGCCCTTGCCGCGCACGGCGACATCGCGCTGGAGCACCTGGATCACGAGGCGGCCGTCGTGCAGGAGCGGGCTGGAGGCGAAGGTCCACTGGAAGGCGAAGGGCCCGAGGTTGCGCTCCCAGAGCTTCCGGCCCTCGACGGTGAAGGCGACGAGTTCCCCGGTGCCGAAGAAAAAGACCACCGTGCGGCCGTCCGTGACCGGGGAGGGCGAGCAGGAGTTGCTGTACTGGCCATCGGTGGAGAACGCCGAGATGTCGGCGCGCCAGAGCACGGCTCCCGTGCGGCGGTCGAGGCAGAGGGCGGCCTGCTGGCCCGAGGCGGCGTCGGCGGCGGGGAGGAACAC
>JBEDEF010000333.1:0-6520 GCA_041175845.1 Verrucomicrobiota bacterium | reverse complement strand
TGGCCGCGGTCGTCTGGGGCGGCGTCGGTACGGTGCTCGTGGCCGTCGCGGTCGCACGCGCAGGGCCGCAACTCCGGACCCTGCCCCCACTGCACACCCTCCGGTCTTGAAGCCAAGGCCGCCCGGCGCCGCGCAAAGCGGCGCCGGGGAGGGCGGCTTTAGTAACGGTAGTGCTCGGGCTTATACGGACCGCCGACCGGCACGCCCAGGTAACCGGCCTGGTCCTTCGTCAGCTTGGTCAACTTCGCACCGATCTTCTCGAGGTGGAGGCGGGCGACCTCTTCATCAAGGTGCTTCGGCAGGCGGTAGACCCCGACCGCATAGGCGTCGCGGTTGCGCCACAGGTCCATCTGCGCGAGGGCCTGATTGGTGAAGCTGTTCGACATCACGAACGACGGATGGCCGGTGGCGCAGCCGAGGTTCACCAGCCGCCCCTCGGCGAGCAGGTAGATCGAGCGCCCGTTCGGGAACGTGTACTGGTCGTACTGCGGCTTCACGTTCACGCGCTTGGCATCGGACTGGTTCAGCCGGTCGACCTGGATCTCGTTGTCGAAGTGGCCGATGTTGCAGACGATCGCCTGGTCCTTCATCCGCCGCATGTGCTCGAGCGTGAGGATGTCGCGGTTGCCGGTGGTCGTGACGTAGATGTCTGCCGTGCCGAGCGTCGACTCGACGGTATTGACCTCGAAGCCCTCCATCGCCGCCTGGAGGGCGTTGATGGGATCGATCTCGGTAACAATCACCCGGGCGCCGAAGCCCTTCAGCGAGAACGCGGAGCCCTTGCCGACGTCTCCGTAGCCACAGACGCAGGCCACCTTGCCCGCGATCATGACGTCCGTCGCCCGCTTCAGGCCGTCGGCGAGCGACTCGCGGCAGCCATAAAGGTTGTCGAACTTCGACTTGGTCACCGAGTCGTTCACGTTGATGGCAGGGACGCGCAATTTTCCCTTTTCCATCATCTGGTAGAGGCGATGCACGCCGGTGGTGGTTTCCTCGGAGACGCCACGCCACTGGGCCGCGATGCTCTTCCAGTACCCGGGCCGCTCCCGGCTGACCTTGATCAGCAGGTTCTTGATCACCTGCTCCTCGTGGGAGCTGGAGGGGGTTTTGACCCAATTGCTGCCCTCTTCGAGCTCACAGCCCTTGTGAATGAGCAGGGTGACGTCGCCGCCGTCGTCGACCACCGATTGGGGCCCGAGACCGCCGGGGAACGAGATGGCGCGGAGGGTGAGGTCCCAGTACTCCTCCAGCGTCTCGCCCTTCCAGGCAAATACGGGCGTGCCGGCGGCGGCGATGGCCGCGGCGGCATGATCCTGCGTGGAGAAGATGTTGCACGAGGCCCAACGCACATCGGCGCCCAGCTCCTGCAGCGTCTCAATGAGCACCGCAGTCTGGATCGTCATGTGCAGCGAGCCGGTGATGCGCACGCCGGCGAGCGGGCGCTTCGGACCGAACTTGCGGCGCACCGACATCAGGCCGGGCATCTCGTGCTCGGCGATTGCGATTTCCTTGCGGCCCCAGGCGGCGAGGGAGATGTCCTTGACCGCGTGGTCAGGAGCCGCAGCGCGGCGTTTCTTGGCGGAGGTGGAGGCCATGGAAGAAGGGAGTGGTTCAGCGGAGGGCGGCCTTGAGCGCGGCGACCTTGGTGGTGGATTCCCAGGGCATCCCGGGCTTGCCGAAGTGACCGTAGTTGGTCGTCTGCCGGTAAATCGGCCGCTTGAGGTTGAGGGCCGCGACGATGTCCGCCGGCTTGAAGCTGAAAACCTGCTGCACGGCCGCGGTGATGCGCTCATCGGTCAAGCCGGGCTTGGCCGTACCGAAGGTGTTGACGTGCACCGAGACCGGCTGCGGGTGGCCGATCGCATAGGCGAACTGGATCTCGGCGTGGGCGGCGAGGCCCGCGGCCACGATCGTCTTGGCGACCCAGCGGCCCATGTAGGCAGCTGAACGGTCGACCTTCGAGGGATCCTTACCCGAAAACGCGCCGCCGCCATGGCGGCCCCAACCACCGTAGGTGTCGACGATGATCTTGCGACCCGTGAGGCCGGAGTCGCCCTGCGGACCGCCGATCACGAACCGGCCCGTCGGATTGATCAAATACTCGGTGTTCCGCGTCAGCAACTTCGCGTCGATCACCTTCTTGATGACGTTCTCGATCAGGTATTTCTCGATCGTGCTGTGGCGGACATCCGCCGTGTGCTGGGTGGAAATGACCACGTTGACGACCTCGACGGGGCGGCCGTCCTCGTAACGCACGGACACTTGGGACTTCGCATCGGGGCGTAGCCATGCGACCGCACCCGACTTGCGGATCTGCGTGAGCTTCCGGCCAAGGCGGTGCGCAAACATGATCGGAGTCGGCATCAACTCCGCAGTCTCGTTGCACGCGTAACCAAACATGATGCCTTGATCACCCGCGCCCTGCTCCGCGGTCTTCTTGCCCTCCGCCTTGCGGGCGTCGACGCCCTGAGCGATATCGGCCGACTGCGCCGTCAGGTAGTTGTTGATGAACACCGAGTCGGCATGGAACACGTCGTCGTCGTTGACGTATCCAATGTCACGAATGGCGTCGCGGATAACCTGGCCGAGGTTGATGGCCTCCTCGATGGGCTTGGTGCGCCCCGTGCGCTTGTCCTGCAGCTTGGGAATCGTGATCTCGCCGCCCACCACGACGACGTTGGACTTCACGAACGTCTCGCAGGCCACGCGGCTGTGGCGGTCGACGGCAAGGCACGCATCGAGCACGCTGTCGGAGATCAGGTCCGCCACCTTGTCGGGATGTCCCTCGCCGACGGATTCAGAGGAGAAAACGAACGATTTGGCCATTTGGGTAGTGAGTTGGGAACCCGCATCCCAACCGCCCGCCCTCCCGGCGCGCAAGGCTAAACATCAACACATCCTGATGTCATGATGCGTAATTTTGCTGACGCAGGAGATTCGAATTAAGCGGGTTGGGCGGTTCGCGCGGCCCGCGACGTCTACCGATAGAGGGCCGTCGTGGGGGCCGCGGTGAGCACGTTGTATTGCCGGATGCCGAGACGCCACCAGGGAGCGAGGTCCTCCGTGCGGGCGCTCCAGAGGTCGCGGTGGAGCTCCATCATCGATTCCGCATCGAGAAGCAGGGCCATCTTCTCGCGCGGGGTGAACCGATCGGGGCCGTCGCGGAGCAGGCGGTCCCGCAATTGGGCAAACCACTCGCGCGACTCCTCGGTGCGCCGCCGCTGGCGGAGGAGCGCGACGTGGAGGGCATTCACGTAGGGATCCAGCACCGCCTGCAGCAGGCCGTAGTCCGCGCGCAGTGGCTCCAGCGGCGGCAGATGGCGGTAGCATTCCGCGAGGTTCTGCTCGAGCCGGCGGAGTTCGTACGGCGGAGCCGTCTCCTCCGGGGTCAGGAAGAGCCCCCAGTGCCGCGCGGTGCGCCCGAGGCGCCCTTGACTGAGTAAGATCGAGAGCGGCGCCGACAGCACCAGCGGCACCACCACCGGGCTGAGCCACGCGAAGAAGGCGGGCGACAACACGTAGGCGGACACGCCCCAGACGAGGCCAAAGAGTGTCTGGCCGCCGTGGGTCAGGATCGCCTCCCGCCAGTCGGTGCCGTCCTCGTCGGCGCCCCGCCGCTGAGTCAGCCAGGTAACGCCCTGGCCCAGCAGGGTAAAAAGCACGAACTTGGCATGGAAGAGCATGTTGATCGGCGCGAGTAGCGCGGAGCCGATCGACTCCAGCACGAAGCTGAGCGCAAGGCGCGCCCGCCCCCCGAAGCGCTGGACTTCCTCCGGGCGGCCCCACGTCACGGCTAGTCCCGCGACCTTAGGCAGGAACAGGAGCAGCATGGTGAGGGCAAACAAGGCCAGCGCGCTGGGTAAGCCGGGGGGCAGACCGAAGATCGTCACGGCAGGGGCCACGGCGACGGCCGGCGATTCCCCGGCGCGCGAGAAGACCTCGAGCGTGCACAACAGCATGAAGAGGAGCCAAAGCGGAGAAGCGGCGTAGCCCATCACGCCCATCAGTAGATGGAAACGACTCACGGGCCGGAATCCCTGCGCGGTGAGCAGCCAGGAATGCTGGAGATTGCCCTGGCACCAGCGACGGTCGCGCTTGGCGGAATCGATCAGCGTGGGCGGACCCTCCTCGTAGGTACCATCGATGCCCGCGGCGAGCCAGACCCCCCACCCCGCTTTGCGCATCAGCGCGGCCTCGACGAAATCGTGCGAGAGGATGCGACCGCCAAAGGGCTCGGTGCCCGGCAGTTCCGGCAGCGCGCAGTGCTCGATAAAGGGCTGCACGCGAATCACCGCGTTGTGCCCCCAGTAGTTACCGTCGTGTTGCTGCCAGTAATTCAACCCGGCGAGGAACAGGCCACCGTACAACCGGCTCGCGAAGGCCTGCATCCGCGCGAACGGCGTCTCCCCGTTGATCAGCCGCGGCGCCGTCTGGATGATCCCCACCTGCGGGTGCTGCTCCATCAGCGCCACGAGCTGGACCAGGGCGCGGCCGGTCATGATCGAGTCCGCGTCGAGGACGATCATGTATCGGTAGCGGCCGCCCCAGCGACGCAGGAAATCGCCGAGGTTGCCGGCCTTCTTGTTCGTGGAGTGCCGGCGCTTGCGGTAGAAAATGCGTCCGAAACCGTCGACCTGTTTGCAGAGCTCCAGCCACGCCACCTCCTCTTGAATCCACTGATTCGGCTGGCTGGAGTCGCTGAGCACGAAGAAGTCGAACGGTTCGAGCCGGTGGGTTTCCTGCAGCGAGCGATAGACGACGCGCAGCCCCTCGAATACCCGGCTGACGTCCTCGTTGCAGACGGGCATCACGATCGCCGTGGAGGCCAGGGGCGCGTCGGGCGCCACCGTCGCGGCATCGATCCGCGCCCGGTCCCCGCCGCGGTTCACGACATACAGCCCGACCATCGCCGTGCAGAAGCCGGCGGCCACATGGGCAAAGAGGATCGTGAACACCGCGAGGAGCGCGACCTCGAGCGCCGTGATCCCGCCGCGCCAGAGCAAATCCGCGAGGAACCATGTCGCGACGCTCGTGAGCAGGAAAATGGCGGTGAAGAACAGCGAGCGGCGGCGCGTGAGCCGTCGTTCATCCATCCGACCTGGCAGATACGGTTGCATCGCAGGTCAGCGGGTCAGCCGGAAGAGTGCGGCGAGGACCCCGGTGAGCAGAGCCCAGAGGAAGAGCAGGCGGAAGACCGGCCACTTGGCGATGCGCTCGATGGTGTCGCCCGCCGCCTCCGGGATGGGGCCGAGGTCAATCGGCCGCGGCACCATGCTGGAAATCTTCAAGTCGGGGCCGGCCCGCAGCACGCCGGCCTGCATCGCCGCCCGGAATTCGTCTGGAATCTGCTCCGACTCGAGGAACGCGTAGGGCCAGCGGCCCGGGCCGTCGGCCAGGAGCAGCGCGACCCGCCCCTCGATCGTCCGGCGGTCGCCCGCGCCGCCGCGTTCGTCCAGCATCGCCGCGAACCACTCGTCGATCTGGCGCTCGCTCTCCTCCGCGGCCAGGCGGGTCGGGCTGAGCGCCGGGTCCGCCGCATGGCGCACCGCCGCCCGCTGCAGGATCCGCAGGATGAGGCGGCTCTGGTGGAGGCGGTTGTGAATCCGGTGCGCGCGCAGGTAATCTTCCACCCGCACGTAAGCCTCGTTCCAGTCCGCCATCGAGCCGGTGGCCGGGCGGAAAATCATCGCCAACTCGACGCGGTCAGAGGGAGCGGGGAAGGCACTCATGGCTGCCACAAATGGGACCACGTCTCAGAGAGCGCCTCGTCGCCGCGCCGCAGGAAGCAACGCAGTTCCACGGGCCGCGGCTCCACCGGTGGCCGCACCAGGAAGGCGACGCGCCAACTGCCGTTGAACCGGTTGCGTTGTACCGTGACGTGGTGAGGCGCCGCTACGGCGTCAACCGTGACGACCGCTTCCACCGGGGCGTCCGCGGCGAGATCCGCCAGCGATCCGCCCGCGAAATCCACCACGAAGCGCTCGAAGCCTGGCTCGTGCACACCCGACTTGCCCCGCCGCGTCGCGATCACGCGCGCACCGGGAGGACCGATGCCATCGAGGAACCAGCGGAGGCGGTACTCGAGGGCGAACGGGGTTCCCGGCCCGGGCGCGGTCTCCGGCACCCAGCACGCCACCACATTGTCATCAAATTCGGTCCGGGTCGGAATCTCGACCAGCCGGACCCCTCCCCGACCCCAGCGGCCCACCGGCTCGACCCACAGGCCGGGGCGCTGGTGATAGGCCGCCTCCAAATCCTGATAATGTTCAAAGTCCCGGTCGCGCTGCAGCAGCCCGAAGCCGCGCGGATCCTGATCCGCGAAGGTTGCAACCGTCAGACGCGACGGGTTGGCGAGCGGCCGCCAAAGCCATTCGCCATTACCCCGGTGCAACAATAACCCGTCCGAATCGTGGACCTCCGGGCGGTAATCGTCGGCCGAAAGACCATTACCCTCGCCTCGCCAGAACATACTGGTGAGGGGCGCCAGGCCGACCACCCCCGGCGTGCCCCGGAAATGCAG
>JBEDEF010000332.1:0-7414 GCA_041175845.1 Verrucomicrobiota bacterium | reverse complement strand
AACACCGCCAGCGGGTCCAACGCCTCGACCGCCAGCGAGATGCTCACCAGCCGCGGCCGTCCGCTGCGCCGCACCTCCGCTTGGCAGCGCGCCAGAAAATCCCGTAACGCCTCCGGGGAGGAGCTGTTGTCCGCCGGATGCAGCGGCAAGATGGTCATCGGCGGGGAAGCGACTACGCCACGGCAGGCTTCTCGGGCCGCGGGAACAACACCAGCGCTGGCGCCACGGCATTGCCCGCCAGTCGACCGCCCCAAACCAACTCCTCCCGCCAGACCGCGCCCGGGCGATGCCCCAGCACCGCGTTCACCTTGGCCGCGGTGCCCGGAATCACGTGTTGCATCGCCGCCACCGCCAGCCGCAGCGCTTCCGCCATCGTCGCCAGGGCCGTCCGCAATCGCGCCTGATCCGCCGGATCCGCGGACTTGCCCAGCTTCCACGGCGCCCGCCGCTCCACATAGGCGTTAGTCGCGGTCACAAAGGCCATCGTGCGCTCGAGCGCGGTGTGGAACTGGAAACGTTCGCCCAAAGCCACCACGTCCGGCCCGGTCTGCGCCCACAGCTCCCGCAGCGCCGTCTCCGGCTCCTCCGCCGCCTCCGCCGTGGGCACCGTCCCCCCGGCAAAGCGCGTGGTCATGTTGAGGGTGCGGTTCACCAGGTTGCCGAGGTTGTTCGCCAGCTCGCTGTTGTACCGCACCAGGAACTGCTCCGGCGTGAAGTCGCTGTCCTGCCCCACATTCATCTCCCGCATCAAGAAGTAGCGGAAGGCGTCCGCGCCGAACTGGTCGACCAGATCCAGGGGATTGAGGGCGTTGCCGGTGCTCTTCGACATCTTCGCCCCCCGCTGCAGCCACCAGCCGTGCGCGATGATCCCCCGGGGAAGTTCGATGCCCGCCGCGTGCAACATGATGAGCCAGTACACCGCGTGGGGCGGCACGAGGATATCCTTGCCGATCACGTGGTAATCCGCCGGCCAGATGCCGGGGCGATCGACCACCGCCGAGTAATAGTTCACCAGCGCGTCGAACCAGACGTAGGTCACGTACTGGTCGTCGAACGGCAACGGAATGCCCCACTCCAGCCGCTCCCGCGGGCGCGAGATGCACAGGTCGTTCAGGGGCTCCTTGAGGAACTCGAGCACCTGACTCTGCCGGAAGGCGGGGAAAACGTACCCCTCGTGGCTCTGCAGGAAGGAAACGAGCCAGTCCTGATGCTTCCGCAGGCGGAAAAAGTAGTTGGCCTCGGTGATCTCCGTGACCTCACCGAAGAGCTCCGGCCACGTCCCGTCCGGATTCCGGTCCTTCTCCTGCAGGAACTGCTCCTGCCGCGTGGAGTAGAAGCCGCGGTACTCCGCCCGGTAAATCTCCCCCTGGTCGTACAGTCGCTGTAAAAGCTCCCGCACGACGCGTTGGTGGCGCAGCTCGGTGGTCCGGATGAAATCGTCCGGCCGCACGTCCAGCCGCGGCAGCAGGTCCCGGAATTCCTGCGACACCGCGTCGACAAAGGCCTGGGGGGCGATGCCGCGGGCCCGCGCACTCGCCTGAACTTTCTGGCCGTGCTCGTCCGTGCCCGTGAGGAAGTGCACCTTATCCCCCAACTGCCGGCGAAAGCGGGCGATCACGTCCGTCAGCACCTTCTCATACGCGTGTCCGAGGTGCGGAGAGCCGTTCGCATAGTCGATGGCGGTCGTGATGTAGAAGGGCTTCATGCGCGGCCGGATACCCAAAGCCTGGTGACGCCAAATGTCCAAGCCTTTGGCACCCGGACGCCGGAGAACCCCAAACCTCACGCCCAAGCCTCAGCCTCGGACTAGCGCGGCGCAGCTCTTCCCCTGCTAACGCAATCGAATGTCATATCGGCCGACACGGGAGCGGCGGCCGCAGGAGAAAGGCATAATATGCGTAAGATTCTTTTATTCCAATACTTACACGACTCGCAGGGTGGTTCATGGTGCGTTTTTACGTAAAAGGACGTCATTTTTTCTTACAGTCTTAATATTTATTATTTTTAGGTAATTGAAGTTACACCTTTTTGATAAATCTATTCCGTTCTAAGGCATACAAATAGGGTTTAAAACCCGTTTTTAACGCAACTTGGCAGCGTTAAAGCTCAGGTCGAGGAATCGCTAATGCTATCCATTGGCGTTAAAATATGAACTCCTCGATCCTTAAACTTAAACTCGGCTGGCTCGCGCTGCTCCTTGGCGCCTCCACGGCCTTTGCACTACCCATTGACCTGAATCCGACCAACTCAGTGCCTGGCGACGCAGGCAGCGCGACCGTCCTGAGCTGGCTCAATGACCTAATCACCACTTATAACGGTGAGAACACGCCCGCGCTGCCCAGCCCGGCGACGCTTTCGTTCGACTCCAACGAAGACGCCCCGATGGCTGGCTACCCGGATAACACCGGGACCGCGATCGCGATGCCGATGGGCACTTACGAGTACCTCGTCCTTAAATGGGGCGGTGGCTTTACCCCGGGCGCCTTCAGTGCCTACTACATCGGCGGGATGACCGGCACCTGGACGTTCAACTCCCCGAACGACCGCGATCTGTCGGGCTACCGGCTGTATGATGCCGATACTCCTCCCAGCGTCCCGGATGGGGGCACCGGAGTGATGCTCCTCGGCGCCGCTCTCGGTCTGCTCGGCCTGATCCGGCGCTGGATCTAAAGAGGCCAACGATTTGGGACTGCAGTCCCCGGGGGCGGCGGGATGGTTGGCCTGCCGCCCCCACTTATTTTCTCGAGTCAGCGCCTACGCCCGCGGGTGGGCCCGATCATAGATGCCACGCAGGCGCTCCAGGCTGACATGGGTGTAAACTTGGGTGGTCGCCAGTTGGGCGTGGCCCAGGAGTTCCTGCACCAGCCGTAAATCAGCGCCCGCGTTTAGAAGGTGGGTGGCGTAACTGTGCCGGATCTTGTGTGGACTCAGATCGAGCGGCAGTCCCGCCGCTGCCAGATGGCGCTTCACCAGTACCTGGATGTCCCGCACCGTGGTACGCCGCCCGCCGGGCGCCACCAGGACCGGCGAGTCAGCACCCGCTCCCGGCGCCCACCGCTCGCGATAACGCCGTAGCACTTCGGTCGCCACGGCGCCGATCGGACAGAGGCGCTCCTTGCGGCCCTTGCCCAGCACCCGGACCACCCCTTCCTGCCAGTCCACGACGTCCCCCAGATTCAGGCCCGCGAGCTCGCTCACCCGCAACCCGCCGCCATAGAGCAACTCCAACGCCAGCCGGTCCCGGGCCGCGGTCCAAGCGTCCAAGGTCCCCGCCGCCGCCAGCCGGTCGGGCGCCAGCAGTAAGAGCTTCATCTGCTCCTCGGTCAGAAACCGCGGCAGCAGCCGCGGTAAACGCGGCAGGGCCACGCCGACAAACGGGTCCCGCTGCAGCCGACCACGCCGAATCCAGAAACGGTAGAACGCCCGCAGGCCAGAGACGTGATTGTGGAGGGTCCGCCGCCCAAGATGACGCTGGGACTCGATGACAAAGTCCCGTGCTTCCCGGCTGGTGACGGCTCCGGGACCTTCCCGCCAACGGTCCACACCCGGGCTTGCCAGCCAACGGTAGAAACCGGCGAATGCCTGCCGGTAGTTGCGCTCGGTGTAGGGAGAACAGCGCCGCTCGCCGGCCAGGAAGTCCGCGAACGGCTGCCACCACTCGCCCCGCACCGACTCCGGCATTTCTGCGCCCGCCTTCATTCCCGGCTCAGGTCGGCGCGGCGGCCCGCGCCTCTACCGCCCGCATCACGGCCATGGTGTGCTGCCGCAAGGCGCTCTCGGGATCGAGACCACGCGACCGGGCCGCCGCCACCAGCTCGAAGAGCTGCCGGCCCAGTACCTCCGTCCCAAGCCCCTCGGCGTGGCGCGCCACCGTCGCGCGGTCCACCACCGCCTCCGCGGGCAGCTTGCGCTGTTCGAGTTGCTTGCATACCGCCTCGGCAAACATCAGCGCGGGCAACCGCGGCGGGAGCTCCTTGAAGACTGCCCCCGCCCGAGGCGCCGGACCGGCCTTGCGTTCCTGGGCCTTGATCTTCTCCCACTCCACCAGCACCTCGGCCGAGCTGCCGACCCGAGCTTGCCCGAAGACGTGGGGATGACGCCGCACCAGCTTCTCGTTAATGTCTCGCGCCACATCGTCGAAGTCGAACCGACCCGCCTCCGCCTCGATCTGTGCATGGAAGACGATCTGGATCAGCACATCGCCCAATTCCTCCCGCATATGCTGCACATCGCCGCGGTCGATGGTGTCGATTAGTTCGCTGACCTCGTCGATCAGGCACCGCACCAGCGACGCGTGCGTCTGCTCGCGGTCCCACGGGCATCCGTCCGGGGCCCTCAGCCGTGCCATCGTCCGCCGCAGGTCATCGATCGCGCTCATCGCGCCGAGCAGAGGGCAAAGGGCGCCCGAATTCACGCCCAAACCGGCGAAGTCTGGTCTGGTTTTCCGGAGGACGCTGTGTTTCGTCGCTCGGGATGTCCGACAAGCTGACCGAGATCATGGCCTGGAAGCGCCGGGAACTCGCGCCCCTGCTCCGGCGCGTGCCCGCGGCTGAGCTGGCCGCCGCGGACGCCCGCCTCCCGCGCCCTCCCTCGTTCGCCGCCGCTCTCCGCCGCGACGACGCTCGTCTCGCCGTCATCTCCGAGATCAAGCGCCGCTCCCCTTCAGCCGGCGACATCCGCGCCGGGGTCTCCGCCCCCGACCAGGCCGCCCGTTACCAGCAGGCCGGGGCTGATGCCATCTCGGTGCTGACGGACGAGAAGTATTTCGGCGGCACGCTCGAGGACCTCCGCTCGGTGACCGCCGCCTTCGCCGCCCGTCCCCCGGCCGTGCCCTGCCTGCGCAAGGACTTCTTCGTCCACCCGCTGCAGGTGCTGGAAGCCCGCGCCGCCGGTGCTAGCGCGATCCTCATCATCGTACGCGCCCTCAGCGACGACGAGATCCGCTCCCTCCGCGACGCGGCTGCGACCGCGGGACTGGACGCCCTCTACGAGATCCACACCGAGGCGGAACTGGACCGCGCGGTGGGCCACGGCGCCCGGATCATCGGGGTGAACAACCGCGACCTTGCCGTCTTCCGCACGGACCTCGGCCTCAGCGAGCGCCTCATCCCCCGCTTTCCCGCCGGCATCACCGCGGTGAGCGAAAGCGGCATCTTCACCGCCGCGGACGCCCACCGCGTTCGCCAAGCAGGGGCCCACGCGGTGCTCGTGGGCGAGGCCCTGATGCGCGCGACGGACCCCACGGCGCTCCTGCGGGACTTCCGCGCTGCCTGAGCGATGCCGCTGTCGCCCTCCGCCACCCGCGAGACACTCGCCCGCCTTGGGCATGCGCCGAAGCGGTTCCTCGGCCAAAATTTCCTCGTGGACGGCAACATCGTCCGCAAATCCCTTACTCTCGCTGAAGTCGTCGCCGACGACACCATCATCGAGATCGGACCCGGGCTGGGAACGCTCACCAGCGCCCTGCTTGAAACTGGCGCTGACGTGTGGGCCGTGGAGAAGGACCGGGCCCTGCACGCCCACCTCGCCACAGAACTCGCGCCTCGCTTTGCCAGCCGGTTCCACCTCCACGAGGGTGACGCCGTGGAACTGCCGCTCGCGGGCTGGACCGGACCCGACGGCGGTTGTAAGGTCGTCGCTAACCTGCCCTATGCCATCGCTACGCCCTGGATGGACGCCGTCCTTACCGGCCCCCTGCCTTCCCGGATGGTGCTGATGCTGCAGCAGGAAGCGGCCCAGCGCTACCTCGCCGAGCCGGGGAGCAAGTCCTTCGGCGCGATCTCCATTTTCCTCCGTTCGGCCTACGACGTTTTTCCCGGTCACGATGTCGCCGCCGCCTGTTTTCACCCCCGGCCCGAGGTCGAGTCGCACCTGCTCAACTTGCGCCTCCGTGCCGCGCCCTTCCGTTTTTCCGCGGCGGCCAAGGCTCTCCTTCGCGCCTGCTTCCAGCAGCGCCGCAAGCAGCTTGGCGCGGTGCTCCGGCAACGGCTCCCCTCCCCGCTGCCCTGGCGCGAAATCCTCGCCGCCCACGGCCTCGACGAGCGGGTGCGCGCGGAACAGGTCCCCATTCCCTGCTGGCAGGCGTTCGCCGCCGCGGTGAACCCTTGACTTGAAAGCCCGCGCCCGCGCGCTACTCCTCCCCTATGTTCCGACTCCGCTTCGCGCTTGTCCTCGCGCTCGCCCCCTGCCTTCTGCCCGCTCAGGGCATCGAGGGCCGGATCGAAGGCCGCACCTACGTTTCCCCCACCGGACTGTTCAAAGTTACCATTCCGGTGCTCCCCGAGCTCGGCGGCGATCTGACCGACACCCCGAACGTCGTCACCTTCCAGGACGACTTCAACGTCCACGTGAGCATCGCCGCCTTCCCGCAAGACGCGACCCAGCGCTGGGAAAACTCCACTCGGGGCGCGAAGGACTATCTGGTCTACTTCTTCAGTAATTTTGTGCTGAGCGATTTCCGGCAGAACTTCGAGGGCGTGCAGATCGAGAGCGCCAAGTTCGTGCCGGGCGTGCTCGACGGGGCACTCCTGACCTACCTGTTGGTGCCCGGTGGAACGATGTTCCCGGACCGACTTCCCGCCGTCTCCAACGAGGTGCTGCCGATCGCCAAGCGGGGGAACCTCCTCTTCATCCGCAACGAACACGTCTTTGTGATCAGCATCGAGCTGGCGGAGAAGGTCATCGAGGGAAAGAGCTACGGGAAGAACGTCGCTGAGCAGGATGAGATCCTGCGTAAGCGCCTGCTCGAGATGGTGGACAAGATCACCTTCCTGAAGCCCGCGACCCCGGCCAAGAAGTGACTCCGCCGGCGTCGCCACCCCGGTCCGCGCCGCTCCAGCTGCGCGACGCCACGCCGGAGGATCTGCCGGCGATCGTCGGGATCTACAACTCGACCATCGCGAGCCGGCAGGTCACGGCGGATCTCGAGCCGATCACGGTCGATGCGCGGCGCGGCTGGCTCGCCGCCCACGCGCAGGCCGGCCGGCCCGTTTGGGTCTTGGCTGAACCCACCGGCGGAGTCGCGGCCTGGTTCAGTTTTGATGCCTTCTATCCGCGCGCAGCCTACGACGGCACCGCGATGGTGGCCGTTTATGTCGACCCCGCTTGGCGGCGTCAGGGGCTGGGGCGGCGCCTGGTGCGGGAAGCGCTAGACCGGGCCCCTGGCCTCGGCCTGCACACTCTGCTCGGCTATATCTTCGGTCATAACGAGCCCAGCCTCCAATTGTTCGCGGCCGAGGGCTTCGACCGCTGGGCGCACCTCCCGAAAGTAGCCATCCTCGACGGCCAGGCGCGGGATCTGGTGATCGTGGGCCGGCGTGTCTCCGCCTAATTCAACGATCACCTCCGCATCCTGACCGGACGACCACGGTAAGCGGAGTTTCTCGGTGGACCAACGAGATGAGTAGCGGTGAGA
>JBEDEF010000331.1:0-2644 GCA_041175845.1 Verrucomicrobiota bacterium | reverse complement strand
GTCCAAATCGCCTCGCTGGTCGGGGCCATCCTCGGCGGCACGCTCGCCGACCGCTGGATGCGCACCTCCAGCCGCGGCCGGATCTTCACCAGTGCAATCGGGATGGTGCTGTTCCTGCCCGCGCTGTTCAGCGTCGGCAACGCGGGCACCCTCACGGTGGCGGTCATCGGCCTCGCGGTGTTTGGCCTCGGCTGGGGTTTCTTCGACTGCAACAACATGCCGATCCTCTGCCAGATCGTCCGCCCCGAGTGGCGCGCCACGGGCTACGGCCTGATGAACCTCGTCAGCATCAGCTGCGGCGGCTTCGGCGACTGGCTATTCGGCTGGCTGCGTGACCGCGATGTCGCCCTCAACGTGATCTTCGGCGCGTTCGCCGGGGTCGCGCTACTCTCGGTGTTCATCGTGCTGTTGATCCGGCCTGCGCCCGCCGGCGATCAGGCGAAGCCCGCCGCCTGAGCCATGGCGTGGCTGCTGCCCTGTTTCCGGCGCGCCGTGCCCCGTCGCGGCGCCTCGCAGCGCGGCCTCCGGCTCCTCGGGGCGGGGGTGTTGCTGCTGGGGTTGCTCCCCGCGTCCGGCGCCGCCCCGCGGCCCAACGTCCTGATCATCCTCGCGGATGACCTCGGCTGGCGCGACCTCCGCGGCACGGGCAGCCCTTGGCATGACACGCCTCACCTCGACCGGCTGGCGCGTGAGGGCACGCGCTTCACCCAGGCCTACGCCGCGGCGCCGATCTGTTCCGCCGCCCGTGTCGCCCTGCTGACGGGCCGTTCCCCGGCGCGGCTGGGCTTCGAGTTCGTCACCAAGCCTGCCACCGCCCGGGTGCCCGAGGGTCTGCCGCTGCGGCCGCCGCCTTACCCGCTCGATCTCCCGCTCGCGGAGGTGACCCTCGCGGAAGTGCTGGCACCCGCGGGTTATGCGGCGGGGTATTTCGGCAAATGGCACGTGAGCGCGCACCACGGCGGCTACCTCGGCTGGTCCCCGACGCACGGGCCGCGCCAGCAGGGCTTCGCGGAAGGCGACGCCGAATTCGGCCTGCATCCCTACGCCTATCCCGGCCGGCCGGGAGTGCGGGAGAACGCACTGCCCGCGGGCCAGTACGGCGACGACGAGCTCACCACCAAGGCGATCGCCTTCCTGCGGGCGCGGCGGGATCGCCCGTTTTTCCTGATGCTCGGGCACTACTTTGTCCACGACCCGATCCATAGCCGCGCGGCTTGGTTGGTACGCAAGTATGCGGCGCGCCTGCCGGCCGGAACGGATCCGCGCCGGGCCGAGTATGCGGCGATGGTGGAGACGCTCGACCACCTCGTCGGCCGATTGCTTGCCGCGTTGAACGAACTAGGCCTGGCCGAAAACACCCTCGTGGTGTTCACTTCGGACAACGGCGGCCATCCCGCTTATTCGGCGAACGGTCCCCTTCGCGGGAGCAAATGGAACCTGCACGAGGGCGGCATCCGGGTGCCCTGGATCGTGCGCTGGCCGGGACGCGTTCCCGCCGGAGCGGTCAGCGATGTTCCCTTCATCGGCACCGACCTGCTGCCGACCCTCGCGGCCGCCGCGGGGGTTGCGCTGCCCGCCGGGGTCGTGCTGGACGGTCGCAACCTCTGGCCGGTGTGGCGGGGCGAACCGGCCGCGAGCGAACTGCTCACCCGCCCGCTGCTCTGGCATTTCCCTTACTACCATCCCGAAACCGGCTTCGCCGCGGCTCGGTCCGCAATTGGCGTGGATGATTTCGCCGTCAGCCAAACCCGTCCCCATGCCGCGTTGCGCCTCGGGGACTGGAAGCTGCTCCACCACTTCGAGGACGGCCGCGACGAGCTCTACCACCTCGGCCGCGACCCCGGCGAACAGGTCGACCTCGCCGCGCGCGAGCCGGCTCGGACCCGCGAACTCCGACGCCGCCTGGACGCGGCCCTCGAGGAGGCCGGCGCCCGGCGGCCGACGCGCTCCGGGTCCTGATCATCCGCTCCGGGTTCAGCCGGGCGGGCGCCCGTTCAGAAGCGCCCGCTGACCCCGGCCGTCACCGTGATGCCCGGGATGCGCACCTCGGAGAGCTGGTCGGCGATCCCGCGGTAGAACGACTGCGGCGCGTTGAAGACGTTGCCGACGTCGAGCGAGAGCGTGACCGCGGGGCGGACCTGGTAGGCCACGCCGGCGTTCACGATCGTGCGGCGATTAGTGTACTGGTTGCGTCCGGAGCCCGCGGCGGTGAACGCGTTGAGATACTCGCCGGTGCGGTTCCAGACCACGCGGGTGCTGAAGCCGCCGTGCCGCCAGTGCAGGTTGGCGTTACCCGTGAAGGGCACGAAGCCCGGTACCTCACCGGATTTTCGCTCGTCCGTGCCGCCGAAGTTTCCGCGGGTATCGAGGAAGGTGAAGTTGGCGCCGCCGCCGAGTCCGCGCAGCCAGCCGGGCAGGAAGGTGAATTGCTGCTGGTAGCTGAGCTCCCAGCCGCGAACGCGCGCCGACCCGAGGTTCCGCGTGGTGAGGAGGCTGAAGCCCGCGTACTCCCCGTTGTAGCCGTTGTCCGGGCCGGAGGCCACGGTGCCGGAGAGGATGCCGGCGACGAAGTAGTCGGTGATGCGCTTGTCGAACCACGACACGGCGACGTTGCCGACGGGTTCGAAGTAGTACTCGAGCGAGG
>JBEDEF010000330.1:0-2997 GCA_041175845.1 Verrucomicrobiota bacterium | reverse complement strand
GAGGATGTTTTGGAGATTGCGGACGTTGAGCTGGAGGGTCCAGTTCCGGTTTCCGGGGAGTCGGCGTTGGTAGCCGAGGAAAAGATCGGCGCTCGTCTGCGGTGGGGCCAACCACGGGTTTTTGAGGTCCGGCTGGATCACGCCGCGTGCGTCGACGCGGAGCGGGTAGCCGGCGGCGTAGCTGTCCTCCCAGCGCAGGGCCCCCCCGACGGAGAGGCCGCGGAGTCGCCCGTCGCCGAAGGCGTGGCGGCCCACCAGATTGAAACGCCAGCGGCGCTGCTCCTGCTGCGGGCGACCCTCCTGGCCCTTGATGGCGAAGTACTCCTGCAGGCGATCGTTGACCTGCTGCGCGAGGGTGGGGCCGTTGACGACGCCCGCGGGCTCGTTCCAGTCGAGATCGCCGTAGATCGCAAGGTGGGGAAGCCATGTCTGGTCCAGCACCTGCGTCAGCCGTGGGGCGACGTTGGTGAGGATCGTCTCCTGACTCGCGGCGTTGAAGGTGATGCGCCAGCGCGGGGATGGGTTCACGGTGAGTTCCGCCTCGAAGCCCCGGGCCTCGAGGTCGTTGGTGTCAGTGATCACCCCGGGGTTGCTCACCTGGACGGTGCCGTCCGGCAGCATCCGGTAGTTCACGGCGGCCTTGAGCGGGTCGGTCAGGTAGGGCGCGATGGCCGCCATCGCCTCGCGGGCGCGGCCGAGGTTCGGCCACCATTGCCGGGCGGCCTGGTCGCGCGTCAGTCCCTCGGGAGTGAGTCCGGTGGTCGCATCGACGGGAATCTGGGCCAGCGCGGCCTCATCGATCCGGCCGTCCCCGTCCGCGTCGAGGCGCCGGAGATCGGCGTTGAGGAAGCCGTAATGGTTGAATGCGTTGGCGTTGGTCTGGTGGAAGAGCGTGCTGACGCTGGAGGTGGCGCGGAGGAGCCGGGACTGGTACCAGTTGAACCGGGCCACCACCTTCCGATCCCAGCCCTCGACGGTGAAGCCAAGGTCCCGGCTGTGCCCGGCCGGGGATTCGACCGGGCGCCGCAGTTCGTCGACCCGGCTGGGCGCGGGCACGAAGTTTTCGCTCCGGTTGTAGTGGAGGCTGACGTTCGCGCGGGCGGGGAGCGGCAGCAGGCGCCGCGGCCAGTGCAGCACCCCCCCGTAGCCGAAGACGTTGCTCCGGAGGCGCGTGAGGTCGCCCCCGGTCGCGCGGAACGCGGCCGGCGAGACGTCGGGGATCTGGTCGCGTCCGACCAGGGGCGGTTCGACGTTGAGCCAGCTCCGCACGGTGTCGACGCGGTACCCGGTGTTCACGACGAGCAGGTCGTCCCAGAAGACCGACTGGCCGTTCAAGGCGTAGGACGAAACCCGCGTTTCCTGCGCCTGGCAGTTGTTGTTGGGGACGTCGCGCGGCGTGAAGTCCGCCCAGACGAAGCCCTCGTTGCCGTTGGCGCGAACGTCGAGGCCGAGATTCTCGTTGGTGGAATCGGGTCCGAGGTTCCAGGAGAGTTTGCGGATCGCATAGTCGGCGGGCGGACGCAGTTGGTACCGCGCGGGCGTGAGCACGAAGTCGCCGAGCTGGAAATTGGGGTCGGTGAACGCCTGTGGCTGGGGCGGCCCCACGTAGACCATCAGCGGCACATTGCGGGAAGCGTTGCCCGTCACGCGGGCGTTGGCGTTGCCGATGTGGAGCGCCGGGTCGGGGTCGGCGAACGAGGAGAGGTTGTAGCTGAGCAGCCGGGTGCGCTCGGTGGAGCGGTCCGCGAGGGTGGTGAGGGTGTGGCGGCCCAGCAGGCGCCCGAGCCATGAGCCGCGCAGGCGGTCGGCGGCAAAGTCGTGCCGCACGAAGCCGGTGAAGCGGGCGGCATCGCGGCGGGTGTCGACGGTGGCGGGGTTGCCTCGCGCGAGCACGAAGGGCCGGCCGTAGTTGGGGTTGGTCTGCGGCGCAGCGACGCCCGTGGCGCGATAATTGGGGTCGGTGGGCAGCCAAAGGGTCTCCTGGATGTCAAAGATCACCCGGGCGTTGGCGAAGTTGATCGCATTGAAGCTCCGCTGGAACTGGTCCTCGTGGTCAAAGGCGAGCTCGAATCCGCCCCGCCCTCCCCAGAGCAGTTGCTCGAGGGCGGCATTGAGGTTCACGAAGTCGCGCGAGTGGTAATCGTTGTCCCAGCCGAGGTGTTCCCGGCTGAAGTCGAAGGTCTTCAGGTTGGTGAATCCCTGGTCGAGCCAGCCAGTACCGGCGATTTCGGCGCGATTGCCGTGATACGGGCTCGCGGGCGCCCCCTTGGAGGTCCGGCCTGGGCCGAAGAAGGGATCACGGATCGCATAGTCGGCTGCCCGATACTGGTCGGTGTAGGCGAAGGCGGGCTGGCGCCCGTTGGTGCCGTCGTACACCAGCCCGTACGCACCGGCACCCCAAGGGAGGGCGGCGAGACTGTTGACGGTGGGCGTGTCGCGCACGCGGTAGCGCGCGCGTTCCGCCGGAGGCAGGGCGTTCCACTGCGCCTGGGTCGGGCCCTCGGCGTGCGCGAAACGCTGCAGGTTGGCCCAGGCGGCGATCGAGACGCGCCCGGCGCCGGGATCGTGCAGGAAGGTGTCCAGATTGTGCACGGGCAGGAGCACCTCCGGGGTGTTCCCGCGGATCCGGCCCCGCTCCCAGTGGGCGGTGACCACGGTAGCAGGGTTACGGAACGGCTGGTAGGTGAGCGCGGCATACTGGCGATCATCGTTCTTGTGGGTCGGGCGTTGCCGGTAGCGCGTGCGGTCGGTCAGCGCGGCGGCGTGCACCGCCAGCGTGTCGCGGAGCAGGATGCGGTTGAGGTGGAAGGAACCGCGGTAAGACGGATCGAAGCCGCCGCTCCCGACCCGGGTGGCGAGCTCGGCGGTGTCGCGGAAGCGCGCCTTCATCAGCGCGGTGTTGATGAGTCCCGCCGGAGAGCCGAGCCCGAAGAGAAACGAGTTGGCGCCACGACTAAGGTCGACGCGGTCCGCATTGTACGAATCGAAGGGAATCCC
>JBEDEF010000329.1:0-3091 GCA_041175845.1 Verrucomicrobiota bacterium | reverse complement strand
CAGAAGGCCCCCTTGAAGCCGATGGTCCAGAGGGAACCGAAGTCCTCCCGTTGCCGGAACTGCGCGTGGGCGGGGGTGCTGGGACCGGCGATCTCGTTGTCCTCGGTGCCGTTGTTGACGTTGCGGAGGTTCACAAAGAGGGAGACCGAACGCCGCAGGTGATACTCCGCCTGCACGTCCGCGGAGAGCTTCTTGTTCCCCCAGTTGTAGGTGCCGGGCTCGATGCCAGTGCCGGTGACGGCGTTGCCCCGCTGGCGCCCGCGGTAGTTCCAGTTCACCCGCAGGTGGTAGCGTTCGCGGGTCAGGCTCAGGCCCCAGTTGAAGGTCCGGGGCACGTAGCCCGCGAAGTTCTGCGCGGCGGCGCCGGTCGCCCGCTGGACGCTCGCGTTGGCGAAGGCGTGCACGCCGCGGGCCCACGGGGGCAGGAACGTGAGCGACTGCTTGTAGGCCACGTCGAACCCGGTCGTCCGCACGATGCCCGCGATGTTCTCCTGGGTCGCGACCTCGTACGCGCCGTAGGTCGCCGCGTCGATGCCGTAGAGCTCGAAGAACTCGGGCCCGGGGCGGAGCAGCGCCGCGGAGGCGAAGTTCTCATAGTCGCGGCGGAAGACCCCGGCCGAGACCTGCCCGACGCCGGAGAAGTAATACTCCAGCCGGGCGTTGAGCGTCCGGGCGGTCCACGCCTTGAGCCCGGCGTTGTTGACGGTGATGCGGTTGCCGCTGGAGGGGGCGCTCTCGGTGTCGGGCAGCGTGATGCCCCCGGCGTACTGGTTGAGGTTGGGCCGCCCGATCGACTGGTAGGCGGCGGCGCGCGCGACGAGGTTTTCCCGCAGGTTGAAGCTGGCGTTCAGGCTGGGGAACCAGCGGAGGTACTCCTTTTCCGTGCGGGAGGCGCGTTCGCGAAAGGTGAGTTGCGAGACCGCGAGCGCATCGGTCGCGAGCGGCAGCGGCCGGCCGTTCGCGCCGAGGATGAGGTTGCCCCGGGCGTCGCGCTGGAAGTTGCGCGTGGGATCGGTCGACGGCCCCTCGGCCTCGACGTTGGTCTGCTCCGCGCGGACCCCGCCGGTCAGCCGGAGGCGGCGGTCGAGGAGCCCCACATCCGCCCGCAGGTAGGCGCTGCTGATGGTCTCCTGGGCGCGCTTCGAGGCGTTCACGGCGGAACGGTACTCCGCGTTGGCGTTGGGGGTGAAGTAGGCCGGGTTGGCGCGGTACAGGTCCAGCACGGCCTCGCTGCTCACCCGCTGCACCCGCGGGCCTCCCTCCGCGTCGCCCCCTTCGGTTTCCCGCGGGTCGAGGAACGGCGCGGCGCCATCGTCGTTGGCCCCGGTGGTGGTGCTCGCGCGGCCGTCGCGGCCGACGAAGGTGTAGCCCGCGTTGGTGCCGCGCAGGTCGCGGATGGACTGGCGCCGGTCGAGGCCGGCCTTGAGCTTGACCGGAAGCCGCCAGGCGAAGTCGCGCTGCAGGTTGGCGTAGGCGGTGCGCTGCGTGTCGGAATTGTGCTGCTCGCTGCCCGCCGTCGACACCAGCGCGTAATTCTCCAGCCGGTAGGGGTCGACCGGGGCGCCGCCCGCGCCCTCGGTGACGGTGATCGCGCGCGGGCGGAGGTAGAAGATGTCGTCGAAGGCGACCGTGACCCCGGTGCGTTGCGCGGTGACGTTGTTGAACAGGCCCCGGTCCATGTTGCGCAGCGTGTGCGTGGCCCGGGAGTGCCCGAAGCCCGCCTCGCCCTGCCAGGTCGGACCGCGGTGCCGCCAGACGACCGTGGGCATCAACGTGCGGTTGTCGCGCGTCTGGCCGGTGTTCGCGAGGGTCAGGGAGCCGGCGCCGGTCCGGCCGCGCGTGGCGAAGGGGGTGAAGGCGCCCGGGTCGGTGGCGTTGACGTTGAACGTGAGGTTGCGGCTCATGTTCGCGAAGCCGGTCGAGCTGAACTGCAGGCCGAGCGTGACGCGGTCGCGGGGCGTGGGCCGGAAGTCGAGGGTGGCGCTGAATGAGTGGCGGGTGCTCTGCTTGGTGTTGTCGCGCACCAGGTAGCTGGAGAGGTAGGGGCGGTCGGGGGTCGTGTGCGGGAAGGTGGTGCCGTTGGTGGCGGCGCCCGCCCCGCGCCAGGTGTTCTGCATGAAGTCCTGGTTGAGGTAGTTGGTGGAGGTGCCGGCCGAGAGGGTGAAGCCGAACCTGGGGCTGACCGGGCGGATGTAGGTGAAGTCGAAACCCGGGTGGACCTTGCGGGTGTCGGCGCGTTGGGGACCGGGCGTGCGGTGGAAGTCGCGCGCGTTGTCGCGCATCAGCAGGTACGCGTTCCAGTTCAGCACCGGCCGCGCGCGCTCAAAGGCCCCGCGCGGGATCATGTTCACCGCGCCGGCCAGCGCCGAGCCGGGATTGTCGGGCGTCGGCGAGAAGACCACCTCGACGCGCGCGAGGTTGTTGATCGAGAGCATGTCGAGCGAGACCGACCGGGCGGTGCCGCCACCGGGATTGGCGGAGGCGACGCTGAAGCCGTCGATCGTCACCGGCACGTAGTCCGGGGGGACGCCGTTGATCGAGACGTTGCGGGCGAAGCCGCCGATGTTGTCCATCGAGACCCCGGGCAGGAACTTGATGAACTCGCCGACGTTGCCCTCGGGGACGAAGCCCAGCTCGTCGGTGGCAACCACCGAGCGTAGGTTCGGGGCGTGGCGCTGCTCATTGATGGCGATCGCCGCGCCGCTCATCTCGCGCGAGGCAGCGATGACGAACTCATCGAGCTTCACCACGGTCCGTCCGCCGCCGGTGGCCAGGGTCAGGGAGATGTCGCGCCGCGCCACCGCGCCGGCGGCCACGGGGACCTCCTCGCTCGTCGGCAGGAAGCCCGCGTGGGTCACGCGCAGGCGCGCCGGGCCCGCGGGCACGTCGGCGATCCGGAAACGGCCATCGGCGTCGGTGAACGTCTCCCGGCCGGTGCCATCGACCGTGACGCGGGCCTGCGCGAGGTATTCACCGCCGGCCGGGCTGAACACCCGGCCTTCGATGGCCCCGGTGGCGGCGGCGGCGTACAGGGCGGCCGGAGCGAGGAGGGCGAGCGGCAGCAGTCGGACAAGACGAAGCAAGGCGGGGG
>JBEDEF010000328.1:0-3066 GCA_041175845.1 Verrucomicrobiota bacterium | reverse complement strand
GACCACGGCTACGACTGGTGGCTGGCCACCCAGAACAACGCCGCGCCCTCGCACGAGAACCCCACCAACTTCGTGCGCAACGGCCGCCCCGTCGGGCCCGTGCAGGGCTACTCCGCGCCCTTCATCGTCGACGAGGCGATCGGCTGGCTCCGACAGCACCGCGACCCGGCACGGCCCTTCCTCCTGTCCGTCTGGGCCCACGAACCGCATTACCCGATCAAGTCCGATCCCGCCTTCAAGGCGCTGTACCCGGGACTGACCGACGACATCCAGAAGGAACACCACGCCAACGTGACGCAGCTCGACCACGCCTTCGGCCGCCTCGTGCGCGCGCTGGACGACTTGGGCCTCGCGGGCGACACGCTGGTGTTCTTCACCTCGGATAACGGTCCGGAGGGCGACGGCATCCGCACCCCGGGTCGCGGCTCGACCGGTGGCCTCCGCAGCCGCAAACGCGCGGTCTACGAAGGGGGCATCCGCGTGCCCGGCCTCGTCCGCTGGCCCGGCCGCATCGCTCCCGGCACCGTCTCCGACGTGCCCGTCATCGGCTCCGACCTCTTTGTCACCGCGGCCAAATTGGCCGGCGCGGCCCTGCCGACGGACCGGGTGCTGGACGGCGGGGACTTCCTCCCGGCGCTGAAGGGCCAACCCGTCGAACGAGCTCGCCCCCTCTACTGGCGCTGTGCGATCGCTCCGGAGCCGCTCAAGACGGCGATGCGGATCGGGGACTGGAAGATCCTCGCCGACGAAAAGCTCGCGCAGTTCGAGCTGTACAACGTGCAGCGGGATCCCGGCGAGTCCACCGAGCTCTCGGCGCGCGAACCCGCGCGGCTGGCCGAGATGACCGCGGCCCTGCGCCGCCTGAACGCGGAGATTGAGGCCGAAGGCCCGCCTTGGTGGCGCACCTACCAGCACGGCGGGGGCGGCAAGGCCAAGGGCAAGCAGGCCAAGAGCGCCAACTGATCCGCCGATGCGCCTCCTCCCCGCCCTCCTCGCGCCGCTGTGCCTCGCGGCGGCGCTCCCCGCCGGCGACGCGCCACGCCCGGCCAACATCGTGTTCTTCCTCGCGGACGACCTGGGCCAACGCGACCTCGGCGCCTACGGGAGCACGTTCTACGAGACGCCGCACCTCGACCGCCTCGCGCGGGAGGGCGCCCGCTTCACCGACGCCTACGCGGCCTGCCCGGTGTGTTCGCCCACCCGTGCGAGCATCCTCACCGGGCGGTGGCCCCAGCGCACCGGGATCACCGACTTCATCGGCGCCCCGCTCAAGCCGGAGCTCTGGAAGCGCAACACCCGCTCTCTGCCCGCGCCCTACGCGGACCGCCTCGCCCTCGATGCGCCCACGGTTGCGAAGTCCCTCAAGGCGGCCGGCTACGCGACCTTCTTCGCCGGGAAATGGCACCTCGGTCCGGAAGGCTGGTGGCCGGAAAACCAGGGATTCGATTTCAATTTGGGCGGCAACGAGCGGGGCGGACCCTACGGGGGCAAGCGCTACTTCTCCCCCTACGGCAACCCGCGCCTATCCGACGGTCCCGAGGGCGAGCATCTCCCGGATCGCCTCGCGCAGGAGGCCGTCAAGTTCATCACCGCCCACCGCGACCGGCCCTTCCTCGTCTATTTTCCCTTCTACTCCGTCCACACGCCGCTGATGGCGCGCGAGGACCTGCGGCTAAAGTACGAGGAAAAGCGCCGGCGGCTCGGACTCGGCGAGCGCTGGGGCCGCGAGGGCGAGCGGGAGGTCCGCGAGGTCCAAAGCCACGCGGTCTACGCGGGAATGGTCGAGGCGATGGATCTCGCCGTCGGGCGCATCCTGCAGGCCCTCGACGACCTCGGCCGGCGGGAAGATACGCTCGTCGTGTTCACCAGCGACAACGGCGGCCTCTCCACCAGCGAGGGCTCGCCCACCTCGAACCGGCCGCTGCGCGCGGGCAAGGGCTGGATGTACGAGGGCGGCATCCGGGTCCCGCTGATCATCCGCTGGCCGGGCGTTGCCCGACCCGGAACCGTGATCCCGACCCCAGTCAGCAGCCCGGACTTCTTCCCCACTTTCCTGGCCGCGGCTGGGATCGCACCACCCGCGGGTTCAGCTGACGGCCGCAGCCTGCTCCCGATTCTGCGCGGGGAGGCCGCGGCGGAACGGGCGCTCTTCTGGCACTACCCTCATTACGGCAATCAGGGGGGAGCCCCCTCCGCCGCTGTCCGGCGGGGCGACTGGAAGCTCATCTCCTGGCTTGAGGACGGGCGGGAGGAACTCTTCCACCTGGGCGAAGACCTGGGCGAACAGCGCGACCTCGCCGCGCGGGAACCCGCCCGCCTCGCCGCCCTCCGGACCGAACTGCGCGCGTGGCAGCAGGACGTCGGCGCGCGGTTTCCGGTGCCGAATCCCGCCTTCGACCCGGCGGCGCCGAGCGGCCGGGCGGCCCCACGCAAGCAGTAGCGCGCCCGTCATTCGCCTTGCCCGCGCCGGCGCCCACAGGCATCACCGCGGGTCGCCGTATGAACATCCATCCGACCCGCGAGGCCTTCGCGAGCCTCGCCCGGCAGGGCAACGTCATCCCGGTCACGACCGACCTGATGGCGGACTTCGAGACCCCCGTTTCCGCGTACGCCAAGCTGCGCGCCGCCGGACCCTCGTTCCTGCTCGAATCGGTGGAGGGCGGCGAGCATCTGTCGCGTTACAGCTTCATCGGCTGCCGGCCGCGCCGCATCCTCGCCTGCGGCCCGGCGACCACGGAGATCCGCGCGCCGGGCCGCGCGCCGGTCACCGTACCGACGCCCGCCGATCCGCTCACCCTGCTGGAGGCTGAATTGCGGGGCTACCGGCCGGTTTCGCTGCCCGGACTGCCGCGCTTCACCGGCGGGGCGGTCGGTTTCCTCGCCTACGAATACGTCACCCGGCTCGAACCCAGCGTGCCCTCCGCTCCCGGACCGGGCCTCGGAACTCCGCTGCTGTACTTCCTGCTGGTCGACTCCCTGCTCATCTTTGACCGCGCGCGCCAGACGCTGCGCCTCTGCGTGAACGCACACGTTTCGGACGCCGGCGCGGCGGACGCGGCCTACGAC
>JBEDEF010000327.1:0-12107 GCA_041175845.1 Verrucomicrobiota bacterium | reverse complement strand
TATGGGTGGTGGTGCTGGGGGCTCTATGTAAGGGAGTGCTCAACGACGGAGTCGCGCGGTGGCAGCTGGCGACGGGCACCAGCCTGATCGCCGGTTGGACGCACCACCTCCCGCGGGCGGTGGCTTGGTACTTCCTCGCGTTCCTTGTCCTTTGGGGCGCCCTCGTCGCGGCGGCGCTGACCGCGGCGTGCGGGGTGGCCGGCCACGCGCTCTGGCCCGGGCTTTCGGTGCCCACTTGGGCGGCGCTCCACGCGGTCGGCGGCTACACCTTGGTGCGCTGGGGCCGCTACGCCCGCTTCGAGCGGATGATGTCCTGGCTAACCGCGGCGATGTTCGTGCCGGTGGTTGCCTGTGCTTTTCCGCTGCTCGCCGATCCGGCCGGTTTTCTCCGCGGGTTGCTGGTGCCTACTGTGCCGCCGGGTTCCGCCGGCTTCCTCCTCGGGCTGATGGGCGGGGTCGGGGGCAGTGTCACCCTGCTCTGCTACGGTTACTGGATCCGCGAGAAGGGTTGGCAGGGGCCCGCGGCCCACCGGCGTTGCCAGGCCGACCTCACGGTCGCCTATACGCTCAGCGGCGTCTTCGGGCTCGCGATGATCGTGATCGCCGCGGGCGCCGCCCCGGGGGACGCCTCCGGCAACGCTTTGGTCGCCGCCCTCGCGGCGCGTCTCGGCGAGATCCTGGGCCCCTTCGGCCGCGCCTGCTTCCTGCTCGGGTTCTGGTCCGCTGTCTTCACCTCGCTCCTCGGGGTCTGGCAGGGTGTGCCCTACCTGTTCGCGGACGCCTGGCGTCAATTACGCACCGCGCCCGCCGCCGCGCCCGTCTCGTCCGCCGACCCCGCCTACCACGCTTTCCTCGCCGGCCTCGCCTTCCCGCCGCTGCTCCTGCTCCTGTACAAAAGTCCGCTCGCACTCGTCGTGCTCTACGCGATCACGGGATCGTTCTTCCTCCCTTTTCTCGCCGCGGTGCTGCTGGTGCTGAACAACCGCGCGGACCTGCTCGGCCCGCTGCGCAACGGCCGCGTCGCCAACGCGCTGCTCGCGCTGTGCTTGGCGCTCTTTTCCGTGCTCTTCGTCCTCGAGGTTCGCGACGCCCTCGCCTCATCCTAACGCGGCGCGGCGGCAGTCAGCGCTTGGTCTTGCCCTGCTTCTCGGCCCGCTTCGCCTGTTTGGCTGTCACCCGTTCTTGCCGTAGATGCGCGGGCCGCGCCGCAGCGTACTGGTCCAGCACGACTTGCAGCGCCCGGACGGCGGCGGCGGGCTCCCCGTCGCCCGTCGGCAGCGGCAACGGCTTGCCCTGTTCATAGGGATCCGCCTGCAGATCGAAAAACCGGCCGTCCCGGTAGAGCTTGTAACGGGTCCCCAGCGCGAATTCGAAGCGCGCCACCGGACCACCATCGGAAGCGTACCAGCAATAAATCGCCTCCCGCGGCGTGCCCGGCTGGCCCTGCAACTGCGGCCAGAAGCTGCGTCCGTCGGTTAGCCGACCCGACGGCCACGCTACCCCCGCCACCTCCGCCAGGGTCGGAAGGAAATCGACGCTCGCGATCAGGTCCCGATTGACGCTCCCCGCCGGGATCCGGCCCGGCCAGTGCGCGATAAACGGCACGTGCGTGCCCCGGGCGTGGCTCCGACCCTTGCCGCCGGGATAGTCCTGGCCCTGGAACCGGGAAGTCAGGTCCGTCGCGGTGCCGTTATCCCCAAGGAACAGCACGAGGGTGTTCTCCCGCAGGCCGAGGGTCTCCAGGTGGGCGCCCAACTCGCCGATCTGGCGGTCCATATAAGCGACCATCTCCGCGAAGTGCACCGGGCTCTGGTTGCCGCGCTCCCCGATCCGCGGGTCCCACTTGGGACTGTCCGGCGTCGGCTGAAACGGGCTGTGCGTGAGCATCATCGGGTAATACAGAAAAAACGGCCGGTCACGGTGCCGCCGGATGAAATCGAGGGCGAAGGCCTGCACCTCGCGCGGGCCGTAGCTCCCGGGGAAGTCCACCGGTTCCCCGTCGCGCTCGAAACCGGGGTTGCCGTAGCGGGAGGCGCGCCGCAGGTGATGCCAGAGGAACGCCTCGTCAAAGCCAAAGTGCTGCGGCGAATCTGGCTCGGTGCCCAACTGCCACTTGCCCGCCACCGCGGTCCGATACCCCGCGTCCCGCAACACGTGCGCAAAGGTGACCGACCCGCGCTCCATGGCGCCGAACTCCACGTAATTGCGCACGTTGTACAGGCCGGTCATTAATTGCACCCGCGTCGGGGTGCAGAGCGGCTGCACGTGGCAACGCTCGAACCGCATTCCGGTCGCCGCCAGCCGGTCCAGATGCGGGGTCCGGTAGGACTCGCCTCCGTTGGCCGTCACGCACTCGAAGCCGAAATCATCGGCCATCACCAGCACGATGTTCGCGGGCCGGGCAACCGCCACCACGGCCAGTCCGAAGAGAGCGCAGCAGAGGGTCAGGGCATGCATCGTAAGACCTTGATGTCACTGCATCTCGTCGCGCCCTGAAAGCGGGAAATCCCACCCGCCCCACCTCAAGTGCTCCCGCCGGCACCGACGGGGCCCACTCGGTGGGAAGCAAGTGAGCCTGCGGGTCACCTGCGCCCGGCCAGGGAACCACCGGACCCACCACGCCCAAGATGAAGTCGGCCCCCGCGACCATCCACTCTCCTCCGCTGTTCTCCGTCAGTTAAAAAGACCCTTTTTCGCTCCTTTTTGGACCGCATTTTTGCTGCTCCTGGGCCGCGGTGCGACTCCGCCGTCCGGATCGACTGCCCCGCCAGGCTCGCAGCCAAAAATCAGGCATTTCTCGCGCGCGGGCATCTCTGACGGGTGCGCTACGCCACTGCCGCGGACGCCCGCGGCGATCCACTCCTTTCCGGGCCTTCTTGGGCCGTGGATCAGGACGTCATTTAAGCCGACTTCACGCCTCCGCGACGGAGGCGCGCGGCGCGGAAAACAACGACACAATTCGAGCCATCGGCCGTGGAGAGCCACTCCGGCATGAGGGCAGCAAACTCCCGTTCCACCGCCCGGCGAAGACCCCCGACCTCGATCACTAGCACCCCTTCCGACCCGAGGCAGTCGGGCGCTTGGCGGACGAGTTCCCGGATCACCCGCAGGCCATCCGCCCCGCCATCGTGGGCCAGCCGGGGCTCGGCCGCGAACTCCGGCGCCTGGCGGTCCACGTGCGCGCTAGGCTCGTAGGGTGGATTGCTGAGGATGAGATCGTAAGGGCCGGGGGGAACGGTCGCCAGCACGTCGCTGCGGCAAAAGCGTACCCGGCCCTCTAGCTGGTGGGCTTGCCGGTTGATCGCCGCCACCTCCAACGCGTGGCCCGACAGATCACAGCCCACCACCTCCGCGTCCGGAAAGCCGTGGGCCAAGAGTAGCGCTAGGCACCCGGACCCGGTGCAAACATCCAGCATTCGCCGGCCTGTCCTGGGCGGGGGCAAAAGTTCGCCCAGCGTCCTCGGGATCAATTCGACGAAGTAGCTCCGGGGGATGATCACCCGCTCGTCCACGTGAAAACGATAGCCTCCCAACCACGCCTCTCGCGTGAGATAAGCCGCCGGAATCCGGTCCACCAGCCGGCGGCGCAACAACCGCTCCAAGCCTGCGCGCTCCCCAGCTTCAAGGCGCCGAGCCAAGACGGACTCCGGCGCGTCCAACGGTAGCCGGAGCCCGTGCAGCAGCAGATAAAGCGCCTCATCGTGAGCCTCGGTGGCGATCTGCCCGAGGGCGGCGCCACTGTGGAGGTAAGCACGTTCCGCCGCTCGCAACCACTCCCCTGCCGTCTCCGCCCGGGCGACGGCCACCCAAGGATCACCCGCGGGACGCCTCATCGGGACCCACGACGTGGGAGTGACTGTGGATGTGCTCCGGGCAGTAGCATTGGTCCCCGGCACACTTGGAACAGTAGCGGAAGTCCAGTTGAGGGTGAGTCCGGTCGTTCTTGCCGCAAACGTGACACACATGGCGCGGTCGTTCCGCAGCCTCCGCCCGCTCCGCGCGGCGCGCCTCTACCCGCCGCCCCTGCCGCCGGTTCCGGAGGATCTCGGGGCCGAAGAAGAGCAAGAACGTCACCACGGTCGCCCCGATCTGCAGGCGCTCGGCCAAACCACCCCGGATAAAATGCACGCCGTTGAGCACCCACGCGATGATCGCCAGCCACTTGATCTTCACCGGAAGGATGAAAAACAGCAGGATTTGGAACTCGGGGTGCAGGAAGGCGAAGGCCAAGAAGACCGACCCCAAAATGAAAAGGTTGGAAACCGGCGCCAACGGCGTCGCGAACGACCCGACGATGGTCAGGAGCCAGCTTAGGCCCAAGTAGAGATTGAAGCGGAACGCCCCCCAGTGCTCCTCCAGCGCCTCGCTCATCAGGTAGAACACGTACCAGCCGAAGGCTGTGAAAACGAATCCGAGCGCGCCTCCCGGGATCGGGACGATCAGCAGGAAGGTCACCAACCGCCACCACTCGCCTCCCTCCAGCACCAGAGCCGGCGCGTAGTCGAAGGTGTCCGGCCGGAGGAGGCCGAGCAGGGTACAGAGGAAGACGAAGACCTGGGTCCCCACCAGATACAGCCCGAGGTGAGGCAGGGCGAAACGGCCGAGCAGGCGGTCGAGGCGGTCGAGCGGGGACATCAGTGAATCCAGCGTGCCCGCGCCTCCCACCACGCTGCAAGCCAAGGCCGGTCCGATTTCATTTCTTCTCTGCCTCGGCCAATTGCGGCAACAACCGTGCTTTTTGGCCCTGCAGCGCCGGTTCGTCCACCGTCTCCAAAAGGGCCCGGGCGTGGGCCAAGCGGCCCGTCTTCAGACAGATGTTCGCCGCATGCAGCCGCATCGTCTGGCGCTCGATGGGCGTCGGGGCTTTTTCCTCGAGGTTACTCCACGCCTTCAACGCTGCTTCCCAGTCCGGGCGCTCGAGATCGTAGAAGGATTCCGCGTAGCGGTAGGCAAAGGCGAAGCGATCCGGCGCCAACTCCGCGGCCCGCTGAAAGGCGTGATGCATCGCCGCATCCAATGCCGGTCGGCTCCATTGCCCCGCCCTGAGAAAATCGTCCCTCGCCTCTGCGAGCAGCGTCCCGAGCTGATAGTGGTACAGGGGCTCCTTGGGCTCGAGCTGGATCGCGGCAATAAAGTAAGGGGCCGCCTGTAGCGGCTGGCCCTCCTCCGCCAGCATGGCGCCCAGTTGGTTCTTCACCAGCGCGAGGTCGGGATCGAGCTGGTTGGCCTTGAGGAGCATCGCGATCGCCTCCTTGCGCATCGCGGTCTTGCTCAGGAGGTAGCCGTAGGCGGCGTAACCGGCCGCGAATTCCGGATTCTCTCGCAGCAGTAACTCGTAGTCGTGGGTCAAGCGCTGCAGCTGCTGCCGGATCGAGGGCAGGTCCGCCTTCTCCCCCTGCCGCTCCGCATCGGCGAAGATTTCCTTCTGTTGCTCCACAATCCGCCGGAGAGTCCGCTCCGCCAGCGTCTCCCGCACCGCCTCGGCTCCCGCGGCCGAAGCAACCGCGGCCACCATCCACAGCAGCATCGGTGAAAGGCGCGCACGGTGGTTCATAGCGTTCTCGCCGACAGCCTCGCGACCAACCCGTGCCGGCGCAAACGCTGTTTTCCCGAATCGGCGCCGCAACCCGCGACCAAACTTACTTCTCCGCCTCGTCGTTATCCTTCTTCGCCATCACAACATAGTAGTCCTTGTAGGACTTGTCGTAATACTGAGCGTAATAATAGCCCGAAACGGCGAGGTTCAGGCCATTGAGCACCGCGCCAAAGTTAGGGACGTTAGCCTCCATCAGCTTGGCAGCCGCGAACCGCGCCGCCTTGCGCCGGACCTTATTGAAGAAGATCGAGAAGATGGAGCCATCCGCGAGCGGGAGAATGATCAGCGCGTCGCTCACCGCGGCCAGTGGTGGAGTATCGATGAAGATTCGATCGTAGCGCTTCCGCAAATCGGCGATCATGACCTCGAAGCCCTTGCTGTTCAGGACCTGCGTCGGATTCTTCGCCCGGCCGCCGGAGGTCATCACATCCAAGTTGGGGTGCACATTGCGGAGGATAACTTCGTCCAGCGTCGCCGTGCCCCCGACGACATCGATCGTACCCTTCAGATTCTCCAAGCGCAGAGACTTGTGGATGTTCGGCTTGCGCAGATCACAGTCGATGACGACGACCTTCTCGCCGTGGGAGGCGAAGGTCAGGGCAAGGTTAGTGGTGATGAATGACTTGCCCTCCCCAGGGATGGTACTGGTGGTGAGGATGCATTTGGCATTCTTGCTCTCGTCCTTCAGACGCAAGCTGGAGTGCAACGTGAGAAAGGCCTCCGCCACCTGCCGATCCGCGTTGGTCGCCACGATCTGCGCCCGGTCCGCTGGCTCCATCCGTTTGATCTGCGGAATGATCCCAATCAGCGGCAGGCCCACGACACCCTCGATATCGTAGGAGCTCTTCACCCGGTCATCGATGAAGGCGACGAAGAACGCGAAGGCGAGCCCCAGGCCCAAGCCGCCGACCAGCCCCAAACCGAGATTGAGGGGAACATTCGGGGAGATCGGTTTGTTTTCCACCGCCGGCACCGCCTGATCCACGATCCGGGCATTTTGCACTGCGAAACCACTCGTCATCGTGGTTTCGCGAGAGCGCGCCACAATACCCTGCAGGATCTGGTTCTGGGTCAGGTACTCGCGCTCGATCTGGCTGTATTCCACCCCGATGCGATCCAGCTCCAAGGACTCCGCCTTCTGTTTCTCCAGCTCCTGCTGGCGGGCCTGCTGGTAACGCAATGCGCTCTGGTATTCCGACTCCACCTGGTCGCAGATGGAGGCAATCGCCTTTTCCAACTCGAGCTTGTTTTGCTCGAAAGACTTGGTGGCCGCGATCATATCCGGATGCCGGTCGCGGTACCGCTCCTTGAGCTTAGCGATCTCAATCTTACGAGCAGCCAGCTGGGTTTCCAGGCCCTCGATCAAGCGCTGGCCCGCAATGAAAGACAACCCGGTCAGCTCCAGGTTTTTCGCGCGGTATTCCTGGATCTGATTGCGCCGGGTCTCGGCCGATTGCAGGGCCACCGTGGCCTTCTGTGCCTCGAGATTCGCCACCTTCAGGGACTCGCTCACGATGTCCTTTCGCTGATCAAGGGAGACGGTTTTGTTCTTCTCCTTGTAGGCCTGCAATTTCTGGGCGAGCTGATCCACCTTCTTTCGCTGGTCGTCGACGGTCACCTGCAGCTCGTCCACGGCGCGCGACATATCGGCGCTACGCAGGCGCTGGTTATGATTGAGATACTCTTCAACGAAGAGGTTAGCCATCTTCGCCGCCATCATCCGATCCGGATGCTGATAGGCTACGATTACGACGAGCGTGAGCCGCTGCGGGATGACCTTCCGGTTCTTGGCGATGGTCTCCAGCAGGAAGGTCGCGTCTTTGCCCTCCTTCTCATAGGGAGCCATGAAGGTCTTCAGATCTTCCCCTTTGAGGCGCTCAGCCACCCGACGGATCAGGGTGGCACTCTCGATCACCTTGATCTGGGTATTCAGATCCTCGGCCGAACGGATATCATTGTCGACCACCTGCTGCACCCCCGGCATCGGCGTCGTATCGCGCCGCAGGATCTGCACGGTCGCAGAAGACTGGTAGATCTTTGTCTCGCTGAGGGTGTACACCAGCGAGCTGGAGAAGACGACCAGGAACACGACCACGATGTACCAGATACGTTCGCGGAGAATGAGCAGGTAATCTTGAAAGGTCCGCTGAATCTGGCCGGCCCCTGCTTCGCCGGAATCGCCGTAGCCGACCGCAGAGTAGCCGGCATAGGCGCCGCCATAGCCGTAAGCCCCCGAGGACTGCTGAGTCTGCTTGTCGCCGTTTTCCTTGGACATTGAGAGAAGTTTAAAAAGCGCGCTCGGGGATGAAGAGCACATCATCCCGCTGTAATTGGACCGCATCGCGCCCGCCGCGCTTCATCAGGGCGTCCACATCGATCTCCTCGACCACGGTGTCTCCGTTGGCCATCTTCCTGGTCAAGCGGACCTTCTTTAGATCCGCCAAGCGGGTCTGGCCGCCGGCGAGCGCAATCGCTTCCACGATGGTCAGGCCCTTTTCCTGCGGGAAGAGCACGCGCCCGGCATTATTGACCTGACCCACCACGTTCACGCTCCGCTCCGCGTATTTCATGACGATCACGCTAACCTGCGGATTGACGAGGTATTCGCGGTCATACGCGGCGCGGATGATCTCCTCCGCTTGGCGAGCGGTCTTGCCGCGTAGGTCGATGGTGTTGACCAGCGGCAGACTGATGGTGTGAGAGTCACTGATCCGCACGGCCTCCGTCTGCTTGTTTAGGTCATCGTGCTGGAAAATGAAGATCCGCAGGAGGTCCTGGGGTTGCAGTAGGTACTCCCGGTCGGGGGTCGCCCCGGAGGAATCGGCGCGGCCGCTCCGGGAACCTCGCTCGCCAGCGTCCGCAGCAAGAGCCGGCCCGGGCGAAAATACGAGCAGCCCAAGGGCAAGGCTAAGGGATCGCGAAGCAGGAAGCAGGCTCATGCAAAAAAGAGACGGGAGAAGATCGTCACGATCTTCTCCCGTCGGAAAAGAAAAACGGCAGCCAACGCGGACCTTCGTCCAGAGGGCCTCAGTACCGGAAACTCGCAGTGATCGCGAAGATATTGTTCTTAAACTCCGCCGCCGCGAGCGGGGAAGAGTAATTCCGATACTGGTAGGAGCCGCCGACCCGCACGTTAGCGTTGACCGTGTAAACGGCACCCAGCTCGCCTTCGAGGAAGTCATCCGTACGGCGGGTGTATCCCAGACTGCGGAGACTCAGACCGGCCTTGACCGCCCACTCGGCGGAAATCGCGCTGGAGATCGAACCACCGATCACGAAATTCTTGAGCTGCTCGCCCTGGGGACTGGTGCTGAAGTCGTTCGAGAGGTTGAAATCGACGTTAGTCTTCGGTGAGACCTCGTAAGTGAAACCGGACTCGACCCCGAGCAGCGTGTCGTCACCACCCCGATCCAGCTTACGGGTGTTCAGACCGATCGCGAAACGACCCTTGAGCTTCGGGGAAAACTCGCCGCGGGCGCCGATGTTGAAGAAGTGGTCCGTGGAATCGGAGCCAATGTCGACCCGGTAGTCGCGGTAACGGTAACCCACGCTGAGATCGGTCTTATTGGTCCACTTGTAGAAGAGGTCGATCGGAACGCTGAGGCTGTCGGAATCCGTGAACCCACGGCGCTTGTAGTTTTCGTGCGCGAACGTGATGCCCGCGCCGATGCGCGTGAGTTGGGAAACCTCCACCTCGGTCGAGGCCCCAGTGTTGAACACATCGCGGCGGATGAGCCCGCGCACGAAGGCGGAATTCTGGTTTTGCTCGGTGAACCCCACATCAAGCCCGAGGCGCATCTTCCCGTCATCGAACACCGAACGGAAATTGCCCGCGAAGAGGTTCGTATTCAGATTACTGTTATCAGAGTAATTCGTGAAAGTGTCGGAGAGGCTCAAGACGCCCTGGAGCTGCGCATTCTTGCCGAAGGTCAGATCGACGCCCGGAGCGAACTCGAAGATCAGATCGCTCTCTGCACGGGAGGAGAGTAGCACGTTGTCATCCGAGCGCACCCCGAGCTTCCCCGTCAGGAACAACTCTGCGCCATCGCCAATGGCCATAAAGGGCGCCGCCTGCACGGCGGCCGTCCAGATGACGGAAACGAAGGTCGTTCGTAAGGTAACATTCATAGTGTGATGAAATTCTCGAGCAGAGGGAACGGCTGAGTTCTATAGTGGAAAGAGAGAAATCAAACGGGGGAAGAAATAACCCAAAAATTTACCAAGGAACCCGAGGGCCTTGGTGACCTAGGGGACTCCCTCCACCTCTGGGAAGAAAAACTCCCCGTTAACGACTGGCAAGAGTTTTCTTACCCGGAAGACCCGGGGCCAGATTTGGGCCGCTCACGCCCTTTTGCTAGTGTAACCTTTTGTACAAAGGTGCCTTGTGTCCTTGCAATGGGATTGCGGTGGTCGGGAAAATCCTGACAAACAAGACAGGTCAAATCCTGGGACGCCGCGACGGCCTGTACGTAGAACCACGCCTTCAGGTCGATTTTAAGCCGGCTTACCCGCGCGTAAAACGCGTTCCAGTTCGAAACTCAGGCGCTCATTTTGGGCCGTGTTGCCTACCGTCACCCGGATCCATTCGGGCAAACCATACGATTTCACGGGGCGCACGATCACGCCACGGGCCTGCAGCGCCCGGAAAACCTGGTCGCCATCCCCAACGCGCACGAGGAGAAAGTTGGCCACGCTCGGGACCTGCTCGAGGCGGAGCCGCGAGCAGGTCGCGCCCAACTGCTGCAGGCCCGCGCGGTTCTCGCGCGCGCATCGGACGGGAAACTCGGCGTCTTCCAGCGCCCCCAGCGCCGCCGCTTGCGCGATGGCATTGACGTTGAACGGCTGCCGCACGCGCTGCAGGAGACCGGCCAACTCCGCACCGGCGTAGCCATAGCCGATACGCAGCGCGGCCAGGCCGTGAATCTTCGAGAAGGTCCGCAAGCCGATGACCTTGCGCCCCTCCGCCAACAGCGGCCGGAGGTCCGGGGGATTTTCCAGGTAATCCGCGTACGCCTCATCGATCACCGCCACCACGTGCGGCGGCAGCGCGCGGACGAAAGCCAGCAATTCTGCCGCCTCGTTCGCGGTGCCAGTCGGGTTATTGGGCGAACAGATGCAAACCAGCTTGGTGCGCGGCGTAATCGCAGCCGCCATCGCCGGCAGATCGTGACGCCAGTCCCGCAGCGGAACCTCCACGGGGCGCGCCCCGAACAGCAACGTGACGAGCTTGTAGACGACGAAGGCGGGGTTCGCCATCACCACCTCATCGCCCGGCCCCAGGAAAACGTGGCCCAGCAACTCGATGATTTCGTTGGAGCCGTTACCCACCACGAACTGCTCCGGCGTGAGTCCGTGGACCGCCGCGAGCCGGTGCCGCAGCTCGTAGCACCCGCCATCGGGATAAAGTTCTCCCTGCGCCAGCGCCCGGGTCGCCGCCGCCACCGCCCGGGGGGAAGGTCCGCACGGGTTCTCGTTGGAGGCCAGCTTCAGGATGCCAGCCGGATCGAGCCCCAGCTCCCGCGCCACCGCCTCGATGGGCTTGCCCGGCTCATACGTGGGCTGCGTCAGCACCGCGGGCCGGACGAGGGCGGAAAGTTGCATCCCGCCACTTCAGCACGAACGCGGCCTCGCGCGGAAGCCCAAATTGCAGTCCGCCCCGCGGCGGCCCCGTGCGGCCCGAACTTCCGCTCAGGGCTGCAGAACGCGGATCTTGATGTTCCGGTACCAGCAGTCGTCGTTGTGGTACGTCAGGAGAATGTGGCCGTCGATCTTGTCGCCGAAGCCGGCTTCCTGCTTGAACTTGCTCCGCGCGATGCCCGCCTTGACCTCGGTGCTGCCCAGTTCGAAGGCCAGCACCTGGCGGCCGTTCAGCCAATGCTCCACGCGCTGGCCGCGGATCACCAGACGGGAGGTGTTCCACTCCCCGGGCGGACGCAACGGCTTGTCTGCCGCCGGCGCGAGCACCTCGTAGAAGGAGGCAGTCTGCCGGTGGGGGCCCAGCTTGCCATCGGGGTGCCCGGCGTCGTCGATCATTTGGTACTCGGGTCCCGGCGACTTGGGGCGGTCCTCGGTCACGAGGTACTTCAAGCCGTTATTGCCCTTGGCCTGCAACTTCCAGTCCCAGCTCAGCTCGTAGTCGCGGAATTTGCGCGCGGTGATGGGCTGGTCGCCCTTGGCGTTGGGGAGGCAGTGGAGCATTCCGTCGACGATCTCCCAGCCCTTGATGGGTTCGGCCGCCGGCTTCCGGTAGGCGCGCCAACCGGTCCAGGTGCGGCCGTCAAAGAGCAGTTCCCACCCGGCGCGACGCTCCTCGGGCGTCAGGGTGTTTTCCGCGGCCGGGGCCAGGCCGGCGGTGAGCGCGAGGATCAGGACAAGGGTAAGGGGTTTCATACGCGGGCGGACGCTGGCGGATCCGGCGGGCAATGAGAAGCCCGGAGATGACCGGGCCCCGGAAACGGCTTGTTCCGCCGCGGCGTGGCGCGTACCCCTAGACCTCGCGTGAGACCCTCCC
>JBEDEF010000326.1:0-7167 GCA_041175845.1 Verrucomicrobiota bacterium | reverse complement strand
CCGCGCTCATCCTCGCCTTCACCCTTGTCGTCGGCACCGGCGAGGTGCTGATCGTGCTGACCAACCTCCAGTGGATCGCCGCGTTCTTCCTGCTGCTGCAGGTCTTCACCCGGCCGCCCCGCGGGGCGTTCGAGCGCGCGGGCGACCTCACCCTCCTGGGGGTGGTCGGGCTCAACGGCCCCTTTGCCGCGCTCTTCGGCCCCCTGCTCGCGTGGCGCTGGTGGGAGACGCGGAGCCGCGATGACCTCGCGGCCCTGGCCGTAACGGGAGCGGCCGCCGCCGTCCAAGTGCTTCTGCTGCTGCAGACCCCGCTCGACATCAACGCGGAGACCGTGCCCTTCCGCCCGCTGATGGCGATGTCGGTGATCGGGAGCCGGCTGGTGACCTGGCCCTTTTTCGGACCGGAAGCCGTGCACGCGGCCCCCCCGTGGCTGCACGCGGCGGTGGGCACCCTGTTGCTCGGCGCCTTGGCGGGCTGGGCGCTGCGCCCGGACCCGCTGCGGCCGGTGCGGCTGCGGCTGATCGTGGCGCTCGGGATCGTCACCGCGGCGTGCGCCTACCGGGCGCGGGCCGACGTCTGGGCGGAGGACACCTTGGAGAGCGGCGATCGCTACTATTACATTTCCCGGGTGCTGGTGGTCTGGTTGGTCCTGCTCGCCGGGCGGAGCCGTCCGGCGGCGGTGGCGTGGTCCGCGCGGACGCTGCTCGCGACGGGACTGCTGCTGCACCTGCCACACTTCATCCTGCCCGCCCCGCCCGACTACCGCTGGGCGGAGCAGTGCGACGCGATCCGCCGGGGCGTGCCGGCAAACCTCTTCACGCTGCCCGAGGGCTGGTGGATCGAATACCCCGGTCGCCCGCAACCGCCATCGCTCCCGGAATGAACCTCGCGTGGATGCTTGCCCGCACCCGCGGCGACCCCACCTTGAACCCGACGTTATGCCCCAGACCCTGCTCGTGACCGGTTCCTCCGGCCTGATCGGCTCCGAAGTCTGCACCTACTTCACCCGGGAGCTCGGCTATGCCGTGCACGGCGTGGACAACAACCAGCGCGCGGTCTTCTTCGGCCCGCAGGGCGACACCCGCTGGAACCAGCGGCGGCTGGCCACGGAGCTGAAGGGATTCACCCACCACGAGCTCGACATCCGCGACCGCGCCGGGGTCCTCGCGCTGGTGCGGACGGTGCGCCCCACGGCTATCGTCCACACCGCGGCCCAGCCGAGCCACGACCGCGCCGCGGCGATCCCGTTCGACGACTTCGACACCAACGCGGTGGGGACCCTCAACCTGCTGGAGGCTGCTCGCCAGGCCTGCCCAGAGTCGCCCTTCGTGCACATGAGCACGAACAAGGTCTACGGCGACGCGCCGAACCGGATCGCCCTGCGCGAGCTGCCCACCCGCTGGGACTACGCCGACCCGGCCTACGCGGGGGGCATCGCGGAGACCTTCACCATCGACCAGTCGAAGCACTCCCTCTTCGGCGCCTCCAAGGTCGCCGCCGACGTGATGGTCCAGGAGTACGGCCGGTATTTCAACCTGCCCACCTGCGCCCTGCGCGGCGGCTGCCTCACCGGCCCCAACCACAGCGGGGTGGAGCTCCACGGGTTCCTGAGCTACCTGGTAAAGTGCAACCTCGAGGGCCGCGAGTACCGGGTCTTCGGCTACCAAGGAAAGCAGGTGCGCGACAACATCCACTCCCTCGACGTCGCCCGCTTCATGGCCGCCTTCGTAGCCGCTCCCCGCGCGGGCGAAGTCTACAACCTCGGCGGCGGCAAGGCCAACTCGTGCTCGATCCTCGAGGCGTTTAAAATTGCCGAAAATCACTCCGGCCGCCCTCAGGTCCACACTTACGTCGATCAGGCCCGCGCCGGGGACCACATCTGCTATTACAGCGACCTCACCAAGATGCGGGCGCACTACCCGCGGTGGGACATCACCCAGACGCTCGACGACACCATCGGCCAAATCGTCGCGGCCTGGCGCCGCCGCCCCGCCGGCTGAAACCTTCCCGTCGTCCGCGCGTCGCGTCCTTCCCGCTCAGTCTCCTTCGCTCCGCATCGCTCCGGCCTTCGTCCCGTGCGCTTCGCCTTTCTTCTCTGCCTGCTCGCCGCCGGCGCCGCCGGCGCCGCCCACGCCACCAGCGTGGTGCCGCCGCGCTTCGCCGAGCTGGTCGCCGAGGCGGAGCTCATCGTGCGCGCCACCCCGATCGCGCGTGAGACGCGCCGCGAAGCCGCGCCCGACGGCACCGCGATCCTTCGCACCTACGTGACCCTGGCCGTCGAGCGCACGCTGAAGGGAACCCCCGCCGACCGCCTCACACTCGCGTTCCTCGGCGGGGAACTCGGTGACGAGGCGATGACCGTCCGCGGGGTCCCACGGCTCGAGCCCGGCTCAGTCGATTACATCTTTATCGCCGGCAACGGCCGAGTCTTCTGCCCGGTGGTCGGCCTGGGCCACGGGCGATTCCGAGTCCTGCGCGACGACGCGGCCGGCCGCGACTACCTCGCCCGGGAAAACCACGAGCCGCTGACCGACCCCGGCGAGGTGGGCCTGCCGCTGGACCCGGCCGCCGCCACCCTGCCGCTGCTCGCGGCGCGCGCCGCGGAACGCCGCGCCCGCGCCCTCGCTCCGGCGACCTTCGAGGCCGCGGTCACGGCCGAACTGCGGCGCGGCGCCGGGCCAATCCAAGCCCGATGATCCCGCCGGCGCTCCGGACCGCCGCGGTGACGGCGCTGCTCGCCGCCGGCCCCACCGGCGCCTACGAAACGACGGGCGGAACCTGGGCCACCGGGGACATTGTGGTCCACCTGCAGCTCGGCCGTCCGACCGCGCCGCTGCCGGACGGCGCCGCGGATTGGAACGTGGTCGCAGTGGGCGCGCTGGAGGACTGGAACGCCCATCTCGGCCGTAGTCGGTTTGTGCCCGTGTCTGACTCCACTACCGAGGTGCGAAACGGCAACCGGAGCAACAACGTTGTCTTCCGCCCCGATATCTTCGGTACCGCTTTCGACAGTCGCACCGTTGCCGTCACGGTCGGCTTCACCAACCGAGCCACCGCGCGCTTCACGGAGCAGGACGTGATCTTCAACGCCAACCTCGCGTGGAGCTCCTACCGCGGCCCCTTGCGTGCGGGCGCCCGCGACCTCCGGCGCGTGGCCCTGCACGAGTTCGGGCACGTCCTCGGCCTTGACCACCCCGACGAGGCAACTCCGCCCCAGACAGTGAGCGCGATTATGAACAGCACCGTGGGCAACCTCGAGGCGCTGTCGCCGGACGACATTGCGGGCGCCCGCGCGCTCTATACCACCGGTAGCTCCGGCCCACTGCCCACGGTGCCCGTCATTGTCGCGCAACCCCAAAGCCGCACCGTCGCGGTGGGCGGCGCCTACACCTTCAGCGTGACCGCCACGGGTTCCGGCCCCTTCACCTACGCGTGGTTCTTCCGTGCCGAGGGCGCGCCGTTCGCCGAGTCACTGCCCTACGCCAACGGCGCCAGCTATACCCTGGGGTCCGTGCAACGCGTTGATGCTGGCACCTACACCGCGTACGTTCGCGGTCCAGGCGGGCTGACGGTCAGCAACGCCGCGCGGCTCACCGTCACGGCGGGACCGGCGACCACTCCCGCGACGCAGCTGGCGAACCTCTCGACCCGCGGTCGCGTCGAGGGCGGGGCGGGCGTGCTGATCGCAGGTCTTGCCGTCACGGGCGCTAGCCCGAAGAGCGTGCTCGTACGGGCTGCGGGCCCGGCGCTGGCCAACGTGGGCGTCACGGACGCGCTCGCCGCGCCGCGCCTGCGAGTGGTGGGAGCGGATGGTCGGACCGTGGCGGAGAACGAGGCGTGGGCGACCGCTGGCGCCGGCCCGGCCGTCGCGGCCGCCGCGCAGCGGCTCGGGGCCTTCCCGTTTGCAGCGGGTAGCCGGGACGCGGCCCTGCTGCTCACGCTCGCGCCGGGCACCTACACGGCCGTGGTCGCTGGCGGAGAGACGCGCGGCGGCACCGCGCTGGTGGAGGTGTACGACGCCGATCCCGCGGCGACCGGCCGCCGGCTGGTGAATATTGCGACGCGCGGCTGGGTGGCGGGCGAGACCGAGGTACTCATCGCCGGACTAGTCGTCACCGGCCCAGGGCCGCGCACCTACCTGATCCGAGGCGTCGGCCCGACCCTGTTGCGGGCGCCGTTCAACCTCGCGGAGGCCTTGGGCGACCCGCAACTTGAGCTGTACCGCGGCGAGACCCTCCTGCGGGAGAACGACGACTGGGACACACCCGCGAACGGGATGGCCGCACTGCGCGCTGCCGCCACCGCCACGGGAGCGTTCGCCTTGGTCGAGACGCGGGACAGGGTCCTGCGCACCGGACTCGACGGAGCCATGTTGGTGACGCTGGCACCCGGTAACTACACTGCCAAGCTGAGCGGTTTCGGTGGCGACGCCGGGGTCGGCCTGATTGAGGTGTACGAGGTCCCCTGAAGCTTTTCCCCCGCCTTTCCCCCTTCGCATGTCCGAATTCAAGCACGCCTTCGGTTCTGCCCCGAGCGATCAGAACGCCCTCGACCTCTTCGCCGGAGAGTGGTCTTCCCGGCCGCCCGCCGACCGGCCCGAGCTGCGCGCGGGCGAGACCCCGCTGTTCGACGACCCCCGCATCGCCTGGGCCCATCACCGCCTGATGGAGCTTGGCCTCAGCGCCGGGCTCGCCGGCCGCCACGTCCTCGAGCTTGGCCCGCTCGAAGGTGGCCACACCTACCTCGTCGACCGCCTGGGCGCGGCCAGCGTCACCGCCGTCGAGGCCAACGCGCGGGCGTACCTGAAGTGCCTCGTCGCCAAGGAAATTCTCGGGATGCCGCGGGCGCGCTTCCTGCTCGGCGACGGCCTGGAGTTTCTCCGCACCACCGAACGCCATTTCGACGTCGGTCTCGCCTGCGGCATCCTCTACCACCTCACCGACCCGGTGGAGCTGCTTGCCCTGCTCGCCCGCCGCTGCGACGCCCTGTTTCTCTGGACGGTGTTCTACGACCCCGCGTTCGTCGCCGCCAACCCGGTGCCGGGCGCGAAGTTCTCCGACGTAGTGGAGAAGGAGACCGCCGGCTACCGCCACGTGGTCCATCGCTTCAACTACGGACCCTCCCTCGACTGGAAGGGTTTTTGCGGCGGCGGGGACGTCTACTCCTATTGGATGGAGCGCGAGCACATCATTGGAGCGCTGCGCCATTTCGGGTTCACCGAGTTCCGCCAGGAGGAGCACCCTAATGTGCACGGCAGCGCGCTGATGCTAGTCGCGCGGCGCGACGCGACTCGGCCCGGTTAACACCGGCGAGCATGGTTCCGGCCGCGTTCCTCCAGCGCGCCCCGCGCTGCAGCTTAGACCGGGCGCCAACGACGGTTGAATTCCTGGAACAGGGTGACCATGCGACCTGCCGAGCTCGCGGCATCCAGGGCGGCGAACTGCGCCCGGGATTGCACAATCAGCTGACCGCAGTTCTCGATCGCCCGCGCCAGGCTGGCCATTGGATCCGTCACGAGCGGGCCGTGTCCCGGCAACATCAGCCGCGGCTTCAGGCGGGCCAGATGACGCAGGGAGGCGACGCTGTCGCTCGGACTGCCGCCCACGAAGATTCCACCCAGCGCTCCCTGCTGGAGCACCAAGTCGCCCGCCAGCAGTAGGCCTGAGTTCTCATCGTGGAGGGACAAAGATCCGGATGAATGGCCCGGAGTCGGATAAATGCGGAGCGCATGCTGCCCCGTGGCAATCAATTCGCCGCCCTCGAGCTGCGCCCCAAACGGAAACGGAGCGATGGTCTCCCCGAAGGGCGCCGTCATCATTCCGAACTCATCCTGGAGTTCCACCTTCACGGCTGTCAGCCGGTGAGCCAGTACCTCCGCTCGAGACACGAAGCTGGCCACGCCGCCGAGGTGATCGATGTGCTCGTGCGTAAGAATCACCTGATCGATGTCGCCCGGAGTCACGCCCGCCGCGGCAAGCGCGCGGACCAAGGCCTCGGCGGTGGACGGCAACCCGGTATCTACGAGAACGGTGCGGCGAGGGCCTCGGAACAGGTAGCAATGACAGCTTGAGGTGCGCGAGCGTAGCTGGGTGACGCCGGCCGCGACCTCCTCGGCCACGTATCCGTCGCCCACCGCGGTGCGCCCGAAAGGCTGGGCGATCGCCTTCACTTCCCCATGGCGGGCGCGGGCACTCATCTGCTCCAGCACATGGAGGGCAAAGGCCGGCTGCGCTCCGAGCAGATAAAGGAATTCGGCCGGGCTGACCTCGAGGATCCGCGTGTCCGCCTCGACGGCTCGCGCCGTAGCGGAGCGCGGATGGCCGTCGATCAGAGCCATCTCGCCGAAAATCTCGCCCGGGCCCAGGCGACCCACTTCCAACTCCTCGCCCGTGGGCCCGACTTCCGAGAGGGCAATCCGGCCCGCGAGCACAAAATAGCAGTATTCCCCCGGCTGATGCTGGGTGAAGACGATTTCTCCGGAAGCGAGATTTCTTTCCATTACGGGCGGAGGGCAGGAGGAGGCTGACGGCGGCGCACCAAACGAACGCTGACGGCACACGCCAACCCTCCGCCGACGCGGCGACAAGCCGATCCTCCAGCTCCGGCTCGAGGCCTACCTCGCCCCCTGGTAGCATCGGATCCGATCTCTCCCAATCGCGCGACGGAAGGATTCCGGCGGGCTCCGGCCCGATTGACGTCCGCCGGCGCCGGCACCACTTTGCCGCATGGCCCAACTCCGTCTTCCCGTCGCGCGTGCGGCGCTGCCGCTCCTGCTGGGAGTGGGTACGGGCTTGCTGCGCGCCGGCGAACCCGCGCCCTCCGGCCTGCCTCGCCAGTCGCCGTTCGCACCGCCCGGAGCGACAGCGTCGGAGGCTAGCACGGGCCCCGCGGAGAACCTCGAGTTCGCGGGCGTGTCTTCTGTTGGCCGCCGGACGGACCTGATCCTGCACGACCGCGGCGCGAAGCGCACGCATTGGATCGGCGTGGGCGAATCGAAGGCGGGAATCCAAGTCGTCGCGTATGACAGCCGGCGCGAGCAGGCGATTCTCAAGGTGAATGGCACGGACAAGGTGCTCCCACTGCGCAAGGGAGCGAAGCCCACCGGCGCGCCCGCCGCCGCGCCGGCGGCGACCACGGCTCCGGATGCGCCGCCGCCTGGGGTAGTG
>JBEDEF010000325.1:0-3736 GCA_041175845.1 Verrucomicrobiota bacterium | reverse complement strand
AGCAGGGCCTCGACCAGCGCGAGGTTGCCGCGCTCCACGGCGAGGTGCAGGGGCGTACGACGGCTCCGATCCGGGACGTCGACCCCGGCACCCGCCTCGAGCAGGAAAAGGGCGATCTCGTTCCGGTTGCGCAAAATCGCTTGATGTAGCGGCGCGAGGGCGGCCTCCGGGTTGCCCTGTACCGCGGTAGGCCGCAGCTTCACGTGGAGGCGGACGTCCTCCACATCGCCGCGTGCGATCGCTTCGTCGAGCGTCGCGTACTTGGGAGCGGGATCGAGCGAGGAGACCGCGCCGGCGGCCGGGACGGCGATGCCGGCGGTCCAGACCAGCGCGTTCAGGACGAGGGTGCGGAAGTTCACGTCCCACCAGTTACGGTGAAAGTGGCCGCCGGTGAACCCAAATGTGCGGGCGCCCGCCGCGGTGTAGGCCCACGCCAGGGTCTGCGGCTCACCCCGCGCGACCGCCGCCCGCACCGCCGGGTTGCCGGACCGCGGTCCGTCCTGACCGAGGGTGCTGGGCGGTGGCCTGGCCTGGAGGACGGGGATGACGCCGGGCAGGAACCGCAGGTGGTAATACCACTCGTCCTCCACCGAGAACGAGCGGACGCCGCGGGTAATCTCGTGCGCGGCCAGCTGGACTTCCGCCGGGCGCCAGACCGGGTTGACCGACCAGTCGACCTCGAAGCGGCCGCCGACCACCGTGAGGAGCGTTTCCGCCAGTTCGCCCGGGGAGGGTTCGAGGGCGAAATGCAGGACCGCGAGGCCGCGGCCGGCGGCTGCGTGCCGGCGGAGCGCTTCGGCCTGGTTGCGTGCGACATGGCGGTCGAGCCCGTCGGAAAACAGGACCAGGGAGGACGCGTCCGCCAGCCGGGCGGGCGCGGGCCAGCCGTGGACCACGCTGGTGCGGAGCGGCAGGCCCGAGGCGGCCAGCGCGTCCGCTAGCAGGCGCGAGCCCGTGGGGAAGCGGTGTTCGCCGGGCCCGTGACTGGGCTCGCCGGCGACGAACAGGACGAGCGGTGGTGCGGGGAGTTCCGCCGCGCCCAGGAAACCCGCGGCCGCGGCGACCAGCAGCGCGCGGAACATCCGGCTCGAACGGCGGCTCAGCGGAACGCCTTGCGCAGGAAGGCGAGACCCTTGACCGCGATGTCGTTGCGACGCGGCTCGATCCGACGCCAAATCGCCGCGGCGCGGGCGATGACCTTTACGTCGGTCGTGAACGACTCGATCACCACGTCGCCCTTGTAGCCCACCCCCTTCAGCGCCTTCACGATCGCCGGCCAGGCGATGTGGTCGCCACCCGGGGTGCCGCGATCGCTGCCGCAGGCATGGAAGTGGCCGAGTAGCCGGCCGGCCTTCCGAATCGCCGCGGCCTGATCCTTTTCCTCGATGTTCATGTGGAACGTGTCGAGGTGCAGCTTCACGGCCGGAGAATTTACGGCGCGGACCAGCCGCAGGCCCTGGTCGCAGGTGTTGAGGAAATCGGTTTCGAACCGGTTCAGGGGCTCGATGCAGATCGTGATACGCTTGGCCCGGGCGTAAGCGGCGAGCTTCTTGAGGTTTTTCACCACGAGCGCCCATTCCCGCTTCTGCTGCGCAGGCTCGACGGCGTCGGCTTTGCCGACGACGGAATAGACTGGTCCGATCACCGAGGGGCAACCGAGCACGACGGCTTGGTCGATCAGCGCCTTGCAGTATGTCATCGCGGCGGCCTGCTCTCGGGCGCTACCGCGGAAGTCGCGGCCGGGCCCCATGCAGGCGCAGACGGTGCCGATGGCGATCCCGGCACGGTCGGCCGCCGCGCGGACCTTCGCCGGATCAATGTGGGAGGGATCCTCGATGGGGATCTCGACGGTGTCGAAACCCCAGCGGCGGAACTGGCGGAACAGGCCGGTATTCGCGGTGGTGAACGGCGACGTGAACAGGAACGAGTTGATGCCGAAGCGCATGACGGGATTTGGGTGAGGGCGAGGAATCCGCAGGGCGGAAGGGGGGAGGATGAAAGCGCCGTGGCGCAGAGGGCAAGCGCACTCGCGTGGCGAGGCCGCTCAGGCGAGGAGGCCGGTGATGACCTGGGCCGGCTCGACGCCGGTCAGGCGCATCTCAAGCCCTTGGGAACGGTGGGTGAAACGCAGGTGGTCGATCCCGAGGCAGTGCAGGAGGGTCGCGTTGAGGTCGTTCAGGTGCACCGGATCGCGGGTGATGTTGTAGGAAAAATCGTCGGTCTCCCCGTAAACGACCCCACCCTTGATGCCGCCGCCGGCGAGCCAGACGGTGAAGCAGCGCGGATGATGGTCCCGGCCGTAGTTGGTGCGGGTGAGCGCGCCCTGACTGTAAACCGTACGGCCGAACTCGCCTGCCCAGATGACAAGCGTGTCCTGGAGTAGACCGCGCTGCTTCAGGTCTGCGATCAGGCCGTAGCAGGCTTGATCCGTGTCCCGGCACTGGATGCGCAGGTGCTCGGGCAGGGTTCCGTGCTGGTCCCAGCCACGGTGATTGATCTGCACCACACGCACGTCTCGCTCGGCGAGGCGGCGAGCGAGGAGGCAGCTGGCGGCGAAGGAGCCGGGAGTCTTTACGTCCGGTCCGTAGAGCTCGAGCGTCGCAGGGGACTCGTCGCGGATGTCGGTGAGCTCCGGCACGCTGGTCTGCATTCGAAACGCCATTTCGTACTGGGCGATGCGGGTGAGGGTTTCCGGGTCGCCGTAGCGCTCGTGGTTCAGTTGATTGAAGCCGGAGAGCGCGTCGAGCATTGCGCGGCGAGTGGCGCCATCGACGCCGTTTGGATTCTCGAGAAAGAGGACCGGATCGCCCTGCGCCCGCAGGGCAACCCCATTGTGCCGCGTGGGCAGGAATCCGCTACTCCACATCCGGGTGAACAGGGCCTGCGCGGCGACCTTCGGGGAGAACTTCGGGGTGAGGACGACGAAGGCGGGCAGGTCATTGTTCTCGCTGCCGAGGCCGTAGCTAAGCCAGGCGCCGAGGCTCGCGCGGCCGGGAATCTCGCTGCCGGTCATCAGGAACGTGCAGGCGGGATCGTGGTTGATCGCGTTGGTGTGCACGCTGCGCACGATGGCGAGCTCGTCGACCACCCGGGCGGTCCATGGCAGCAGCTCGCTGACCCAGGCCCCGCTCTGGCCGTGGCGGTCGAACTTGAACAGCGAGGGGGCCACCGGAAAACGGGTCTGGCCGCTCGTCATCGTGGTGATGCGCTGACCCTGGCGGATGGAGTCGGGCAGGTCCTGGTCGAAGCGCTCCTGCAGGCCCGGCTTGTAGTCAAAGGTGTCCAGCTGCGACGGACCGCCGTTCATATGCAGGTAGATGATGCGCTTCGCGCGCGGCGCGAAGTGCGGGAGGCCTGGGAGCGGGGGATGGACGCGCGCGTCCAGCGGGTTGCCGGGCCGAGGGGCCGCTTCGAGGCGGCTGCCCAACTGGGCCAGAGCAAGGCCGCCGAGGGACAGGCCCGCGCCGGAGAAAAACTGCCGGCGGGTGAGCTGGCGCAGGTAGTCGTGGCAGGGGTTCATCGGCTTAGTTCCGGTTGATGACCTCATCGAGGTTCAGCAGAAGGTTTGCCACCAGGGTCCAGGCAGCGAATTCGCCCGGCTCAAGGCCTGCGGCAGGTGTGGATTCGCCGTTGCGGATAACCTCGCGGGCCGCTTCGGGATGGCGCGCGAAGTGTTCCCGATGCCGGGCGAGGTTGCGTGCGAGCAACGCAGACTCCGCTGCGGTGGGGAAGCGGG
>JBEDEF010000324.1:0-4661 GCA_041175845.1 Verrucomicrobiota bacterium | reverse complement strand
TTGCGGGTGCTCCGCGAACTGCTGGGGTGGCGGGAAGAGAGCGTCGAGGCCGGCCGCCGCCGATTGGTCGCCGGACCGGGGCAGCCTGGACATTGGCTGGATCTCGTCGGAGACGGGGCCGCGGAGCCGGGCCGGCCGGGGACCGGGACCGTGCATCACCTCGCCCTGCGCTCGGCCGATGCGGGAGTTTCCGAGCGGCTCCGCGCGCGCCTGCTGGCCAGCGGGGCCGCGCCCTCGCCGTTGATCGACCGCACCTATTTCCGCTCGGTGTATTTTCGTGAACCCGGCGGCATTTTCCTCGAGATCGCGACCGACGGCCCCGGTTTCCTAGTGGACGAGACGCCCGAAATCCTCGGCGCGGGGCTGATGTTGCCCCCCGCGTTCGAACCGGCGCGGGCGGCGATCGTCGCGACCCTGCCGCCCTTGGCCCCCTGAATCCGCCCGCGGCGATCTACCAGCGGACCACGGAGGTGGCGAGGAAGAGGAAGAACGCGCCCGCGCCCACCAGCCACAGCATCAGCGCGGCTACCCAACGCAGCCACATGCCGAACGGGATGCCCGCGATTGCGAGGATGCCCATCGTCACGCCGCTGGTCGGGATCACGAAGTTGCACAGCCCGTCGCCGAGCTGGAAGGCGATCACCGCCGCCTGGCGCGGGATGCCGAGCAGGTCCGCGAGGGGCGCCATGATCGGCATCGTGAGGGCCGCCTGGCCGCTGCCGCTCGGGACGAGGAAGTTGATCCCGAACTGGACCGCGAACATTCCCTGGGCGGAAACCGCGGGGGGCAGGCCGCCGAGGCCGGCGCTCGCGTGCTGGAGCAGGGTGTCGATCACGCGCCCTTCCTGCAGGACGACCAGCACCGCCTTGCTCAGGGCGACGAACAGGGCGGGCATCACCATCGCGCGGGCGCCGTCGGTGAACGCGGCCGCGGCTTGGTTTGGCCGGATCCGTCCGAGGAGGGCCGCGCCTGCCCCGAGTCCGAGAAAGAGTCCGGCGAGTTCATCGATGTACCAGTCCCACCGCGCCACGCCCACGACGAGCAGCGCGATCCCGAGTCCGAACAGTACGAGCACGGCGCGCCGCGATCCGTCCAGCGCCGGCGGCTCCGTTCCGGGGTCTGGTGCGTCCCAGGTCCCTGCGCCCCGTGCCGACTCCAGGCGAGCGATGTGGCGGAGCACGAAGCCGATGGCGATCGCCGTACGGGCGACCCACATCACGAGCCGGAAAGCCCAGCCGCTGAACAACGGCAGCCCGCTCAACCCTTGCGCGATGCCCACCGTGAACGGGTTGAAGGCAGCCCCAGCGAATCCTACGCCCGCGCCGATGAATGGGATCGCGACCCCGGTCAGCGGATCCCACCCCATTCGACGTGAGAGGCCGAGGGTGAGTAGGACGAACACGAGCACCTCCTCGCTCATCCCGAACGTGTTGCCCCCGATCGAGAAGGCGAGCATCAGCGCGGCGACTAGCCAGCGCCGCCGGGCCGGATGCCGGACCGCGCCGCGAGCCAGCGCGCCGATGCCCACCGCGACGGCGCCGGTGGCCTCGACCACCCCGAAGGCCCCGCCGATCAGCAGCACGAAGGCGATGATCCGCGCCGTGTCTCGGTCGGCGAACCCCGCCACCGGGGCGGTGAATAGGCGATGCCACGGAGCCGGGGCCGCCGGGAGCTCCCGGTAGGAGCCCGCGACCACGACCTGCCGGCCGTTCGCCTGCTCGCGACGAAACTCCCCGGCGGGCACCAGCCAAGTGAGCGCGACGGCCAGCGCGAGGACGGAAAACAGGATCAGCAGCGCGTCGGGAGGACGTCGTTCAGCAGGTTTCATCGGGGACGTGCGAGCGAAAGGCGATGCGCGCGGAAGCCCAAGGTTTTTCCGCCGGCTTGACCCGCCCGGGCCGCGCCGTGAGAAGGAGGCGTGCCGTCGTCGCGCCCCCTCCGTCTCGCCGCCTGCCTGTTCGTCTTAGGCTTGCTCGCCGGTGCGGATGGGTTCGGCGCGGAACCCGCGCCGCTGCGGGGCCTAGATGACCTGACGCGCGCCCGCATCGCACTCGTGGCTGGCTCCTCGCACGACGAGCACGTCGCCCGACGCTATCCCCAGGCGCAGGTGCTGCAGTTCAAGGCCACGCCCGACGTGGTGCTGGCCGTCTCCAGCGGCAAAGCCGACGTCGCCTTCCTCGCGCTGGAGTCGGTGCGCGAAATCTTTCGTACGACGCCGAACCTCGCGATCCTCGTGCCGGAAGCCTACCGCAGCCCGATGGGCGCTGCCTTCCGTTCCGACGACACCGTGCTGCGGCCGGCGTACAACGCGTTTCTGCGGCGGCTCCGCGAGAGCGGGGAGTACGAGGCGATGCGGGAACGCTGGTTCAAGGAGGGCGCGCGGGACCTGCCGCCGTTGCCGCCGCGCGGGGAGGGCCCGGTGCTGCGGCTGGGCATCACCGCCTCCAAGGGCCTGCCGTGGACCGGGGTGCGCAACGGCGCCTTCACCGGCTTCGAGGTGGAGCTGGCGGAGCGGTACGCGGCCAGCCTCGGTCGGCGGCTGGAGCTGGTCGACCTGGACGTGTCCGGGCAGATCGCCGCGCTCGCGAGCGGGCGGATCGAGGCCATCGCCTGCCTGCTCGTGATGACGGAGGAGCGTCGCAAGCGCGTCGCGTTCTCCGATGAGCTGATCGCCTTCGTGGCCTGCGTGGTCACGCGGCAGGACCGGATCGAGGGCGCCCCGCCGGCGGCGGCAACTGATTCCGCTCCGGAGGCCGGGTTGCCCCTGGGCCAGCGCATCCGCGCCAACCTGCTCGAGGAGGGTCGTTACCGGCTGATTCTGGAGGGGCTGTTCGTGACGTGCGTGATCGCGGTGTTGGCGACCCTCTTCGGCACCGTTTTGGGCGGAGTGGTGTGTGCGGGACGGATGTCTCCGCGACCGCTGCTCCGGCAGGCGGCGGCCATTTACATCTGGTGCCTGCGCGGGGTGCCGGTGCTGGTGGTGCTGATGATCATTTACTACGTCGTGTTCGCGTCCTTCCACGTGAGCCCGATTCTGGTCGCGGCGGTCGCCTTTGGCCTGAATGCGGCCGCCTACATCGCGGAGATGCTCCGCTCGGCGATCCAGAGCGTCGACCGCGGCCAACTCGAGGCGGGCGTGGCGGGAGGATTCAGCCGCGCGCAGGCCTTTCGCCTGATCATCTTGCCGCAGGCCCTGCGGCAGGTCCTGCCCGTCTACAAGGGCGAGGTGATCTCCCTCTTCAAGATGACCTCCGTGGTCGGCTACATCGCGGTGCAGGACATCACCAAGGCGGGCGACATCATCCGCTCGCGGACGTTCGACGCGTTCATCCCGCTGCTGGTCACGGCCGCCATCTACCTGGTGCTGGCGTGGCTGATCGCGTGGGCGCTGGAACGGATCGAACTGCGGGTGACGCCGCCGCACCAGCGTCAGGGAGCGGGGGTGGCGCCATGATCACGGTGCGCGGGCTGCGGAAGCGCTTCGGGGACCTCGAGGTCCTCAAGGGGGTGGATTGCGAGATCCGTAAGGGGGAGGTCATCTCGCTGATCGGGCCCTCGGGAACGGGCAAGAGCGTGTTCCTGCGGTGCCTGAACCTGCTGGAGCGCCCGACCGCCGGCGAGATCCTGATTGGGGACCAGCGCCTGCTGGACCCTGCCACGGACGTGCCGGCCCTCCGCCGCCGGATGGGGATGGTGTTCCAGCAGTTCAACCTGTACGCCCACCTGACGGTGCTGGGCAACATCACCCTCGGCCCCGTGCGGTTGCTCGGCCGGGATCCCGCGGCTGCCGCCACCCGCGCCCGCGAACTGCTGGCGCTGGTTGGCCTCGCCCACAAGGCCGACGCCTATCCGGACCAGCTCTCCGGCGGGCAGAAGCAGCGCGTCGCGATCGCCCGCTGCCTGGCGATGGACCCGGAGATCATCCTCTTCGACGAACCCACCTCGGCGCTCGACCCCACGATGGTCAGCGAGGTCCTCGCCGTCATCCGCAACCTCGCCCGCGACGGCATGACGATGGTCATCGTGACCCACGAGATGGCCTTCGCCGAGGCCATCTCCACCCGCGTGTTTTATATGGATGGCGGGGAGATCCACGAGGAGGGCCCCCCGGCGGTCATCTTTGGCCAGCCGCGCCGTCCGCTCACGCAGGCGTTTATCCGACGGATTCGGCGGCTGACCCTCCAGATCACGAACGATGCCTACGACCTTTACGCCCTGAACGCGGAGATTGAGCGCTTCGGCGCGCGCCACGTTTTGGCGCCCCGCACCACCGAGGACCTACTTTCGCTGGTCGAGGAGTTGCTTGCTCTCCAACCTTCCCGCGCCGACGTCCGGCTCGAGCTGGCCTACGCCGAGCGCGACGGGCGCGTCGAGCTGGTTTGTTCCGCGCGCGGCGAACCGACCGACGTGTTGGCCCCGGGGAGCGGGGCGGACGACCTCGCGATCCGCCTAATCCGCGGCCGCACGGAGGAGGTCCGGTACGCGCGGGAGGGGGAGCGGAACGTCAACACGCTGCTCGTCCGGGCTGCCCGCTGAGCGCGGCGCGCGGCGCGGGAGCATCCATCCGCCGGCGTCCGGCGGTGAGAATCGGCATTGACCGAGGGAAGGGGCGGCCTACGGTGCGACCCTTTACCTTCCTCCAACGCCCGCCCTTCCGTGAA
>JBEDEF010000323.1:0-4484 GCA_041175845.1 Verrucomicrobiota bacterium | reverse complement strand
CGACGGCCGGCGACGGCGGCGGATTGGAACTCGGGGCCGCCGCCACGCTGGCGCTGAGCCAGCGGTGGAGCGCCTCCCTGAGTTATAACGGCGAGATCCGGCCCGGCGAGCGCCTCGCCAGCCGCGCCGCCTTCGCGCTCCAGACCGGCTTCTGAGCCGGCTTCCAACGGGCGCCGGCGACATCCGGTACCCTCCCTTCCGCCGGCGGCGGGCCTCGGCCCCCGCCGGCATTGCTTTTGCGCGCCGTCGCTTGCGGCGGTGGCGAGACTCTCCCAGCTTGGGCGCGTCTAGCCTCCCTCCTGGAACCCTTTCCGTATGCCCTCCGCCCTTCGCTTCCGCCTTGTGCTCGCCCCGCTGCTCGCGTTCGTCCTCGTTCTCGCCAGCGCCTCCGGCCTCTCCCTCTGGGCCGCCGAGGGTAAGTCCGGCCGCAAGACCGACAAGTCCGCCCCCAAGGGAAAGGCGGAGCAGGCGGCGCCAGCGCGCGGGAAGCTCAGCCTGAAGGTCGATGCGAAGCCTATCAACCGCGATGCGGCGGAGCGGGTCAGCTACTCCGCCGTGGTCCGTCGCACCGCCGGCAGCGTGGTCTACGTTTATTCCAGCAAGGTCGTCCGCACCCCCGAATTACCTCCCTACCTCAACGATCCCCGCCTCCGCCGCTTCTTCGAGGAAATGCTACCCCGCGGCGGTGACGACGAAGAGGCGCCCGGCAACCGTTCGCCCCGCAACAATAACCGCACGCCCCGTAACCGGGGCTCCGACCAGACCCAGCAGGGACTTGGCTCCGGCGTCGTGATTACGGCCGATGGCTACATCGTCACCAACCACCACGTGATCGACGGGGCGGACGACGTGAGCGTTTCCCTGGGCGAGTCCAACCGCCGCTACGCCGCCAAGGTAGTGGGGCGCGATCCGGGCACCGACCTGGCCGTGCTGAAGATCGAGGCGGAAAACCTTTCGCCCGCGACCTTCGCCGACAGCGACCAGGTCGAGGTGGGTGATATGGTGCTCGCGATCGGCAACCCCTTTGGGGTCGGCCAGTCCGTCAGCCGTGGCATTGTCAGCGCCCTGAGCCGGGGCATGGGGATGGGGGTGTTCGAAGACTTCATTCAGACGGACGCCGCGATCAACCCGGGCAATTCGGGCGGCGCCCTGATCGACACCGACGGCCGCGTGGTCGGCATCAATAGCGCGATCATGACCCGCAGCGGCAGTTCGGCCGGCATCGGCTTCGCCATCCCCGCCAACCTCACCCGCTTCGTGGTCGAGCAGCTGGTCAATAACGGCAAGGTCGAGCGCGGGTTCCTTGGCGTCCGGCCGCAGGAGCTCACGGACGAGCTCACCGCCTCCTTCGGCACGGAGAAGGGAGCCCTGATCAGCGAGGTCACCGAGGGTAGCCCGGCGGAGAAGGCGGGGATCAAGTCCGGCGATGTCATTTTGCGCATCGAGAAGACCGAGATCCGCGACGCCCGGCACCTGCTCCTCACGATCAGCAAGATCGCGCCCGGCACGGAAGTGGAAGTGCAGCTCCTGCGCGGGAGCGCGCGCGAGACGGTCCGCGCGAAGCTCACCCGCCGTGACGAGGACGCCCTCGCCCGCGAGGACGGCACGCCCGGGCAGAAGGACGAGGGCGTGCTGAACGGCGTCGGAGTGGGGGACCTCACTCCCGAATCCCGCAGCCGCCTGCAGATCCCCGCCCGCATCAAGGGCGCCCTGATCACGAGCATCGATCCCGAGAGCCCCGCCGCCCGCCAAGGCCTCCGCGAGGGGGATATCATTCTCGAACTCGACCGTCGCCCTTGCACCAACGCCGACGAGGCGGTGAAGCTGAGTGAGGAGATCAAGGGCCCGAAGGTCCTGGTGTTGGTCTACCGCGGGGGGCGGACCCGTTACCTCGCGATCGACGAATCGAAGTGAGTCCGCTTTAGGCTCGCCGGCGGCCGCCGCCCCGCCCGACATCGTCGTGGTCATGGCCGTACTCCCCGATGCCGTCTCCCACCCGCTCGAGCTGCGGCACGAGCATCGGCTGTCCTTCACCCGCGGGGTCTTCGCGCCGGGCAACCCCCTGCTCGCCTCCGTCTTGGCTCCCCGCGACCAAGGTATCACGCCCCGCGCGCTCGTCTGCTGGGACGCCGGTCTCGAGACAGCCTTCCCCGACTTCGCGGCGCGCCTGGAGGCATGGTTCGCGGCGCACACGGACCAGGTGCGGCTCGCCGCCCCGCCGGTCCGGTTGCCCGGGGGCGAGCCCGTCAAGAATGACCTCCGCCATCTCGAGAAGGTCTGGGCGGCGATCAACGCGGCCGGTCTCTGTCGTCATTCCTACGTGGTTGCGGTCGGCGGCGGCGCGGTGTTGGACCTGGTCGGGTTCGCCGCCTCCACCGCTCACCGTGGTATCCCGCTGGTCCGTCTGCCCACCACCAGCCTGAGCCAGGGCGACGGCGGCGTGGGGGTGAAGAACGGGATCAACTACTTTGGGAAGAAGAACTGGCTGGGTGCGTTCAGCGTGCCGCATGGGATCGTCAACGACCTCGATTTCCTGGCCGGTCTGCCGCCGCGCGAGCGCCGCTGCGGGTTGATCGAGGCGGTGAAGGTCGCGCTGATCCGGGACGGGGCGTTCTTCCAGGCCATCGCCGGGCAGGTCGCGGCGCTGCGTGCGCTGGAGCCGGCGCCGTTCGAGGCCGTGATTTGCGAGAGCGCGCGCCAGCACCTCCGGCATATCGCCACGGCCGGGGATCCGTTCGAGCTGGGGTCCGCCCGGCCACTCGATTTCGGCCACTGGGCCGCCCACAAGCTCGAGCAACTCTCCGAGTTCCGCGTGAGCCACGGCGAGGCCGTCGCCGTGGGGATGGCGATGGACCTGATCTACGCGCGCCGCACCGGGCTGCTCCCGGAACCCGTGGCCGAGCACATCCTCGGGGTGATCCAGGGCCTTGGGTTCGAACTCTTCGCGCCGGTCCGCGAGATCCGCGGCGACCGCGGCCGGCAGGACTTTCTCGCGGGGCTGGAGGAGTTCCGGGAACACCTCGGCGGCCGCCTGACCATCCCGATGATCCGCGCCCCCGGGGAACGCCTGGAGATCCATGCGATGGACGGGGCGGTCGTGAAGGCCGCCTTCGACGAGCTGCGCGCCCGGTATGGCTGACCGCCTCGCGATCCTCAACGTCGTCGGCCTCACCCCGCGGCTGCTCGGGCCCGCCACGCCCCGCCTCTCCCGTGTCGCCGCGGAGGGCGGCTTGCGCCGCGTGCGCCCGGTCCTGCCCGCCGTCACCTGCACCGCGCAGTCGACTTACCTCACCGGCTTGACGCCGGCGGGGCACGGCGCGGTGGCCAACGGCTGGTTCGACCGCACCCTCGCGGAGCACCATTTCTGGAAGCAGTCCAACCACCTCGTGGCGGGCGAGAAGCTCTGGGAAACCGCGCGGCGCGCCCGGCCCGGGTTCACCTGCGCCAAGCTTTTCTGGTGGTACAACATGTACTCGTCGGCGGACTGGTCGATCACCCCGCGCCCGATGTACCTCGCCGACGGGCGTAAGGTCTTCGACGTCACCAGTCACCCGCTGTCGATCCGCGACGCCGTGCGCGCGGAGCTGGGGCCCTTTCCGTTCCCGGCCTTTTGGGGGCCCGCCGCGGGCATCGGCTCTTCGGAGTGGATCGCGCGCGCGGCGGAGTGGATCGAGGAACGCCAGCAGCCCGACCTGTCGCTGGTCTACCTCCCACACCTCGATTACGACCTGCAGCGATTCGGTCCGGACGACCCGCGCGCGGCGACAGCCGCCGGGGAGATCGACGCCGTCGTCGGTCGCCTACTCGATTTCTACGCCGCCCGCGGCATCCGCGTGCTGCTGCTCTCGGAATACGGCATCACCCGGGTCCGCCGCGCCATCCCTCTTAACCGCGTGCTGCGAGGCGAAGGCTGGCTGACGCTGAAAGACGAACTTGGCCGCGAGCTGCTCGATGGCGGGGCGAGCCGCGCTTTCGCCCTCACCGACCATCAGGTGGCCCACGTCTACGTCCGCGAACCCACGCTGCGTCCCGCGGTGCGCGCGCGCTTGGAGGCGACGCCGGGCGTGGCCCGGGTGTTGGCGGGCGAGGAGCTGCGAGCGGCGGGCCTCGACCACCCGCGCTCCGGTGATCTGGTGGCGTTCTCCGCCGAGGACGCCTGGTTCTCGTATTACTATTGGGAGGACGACCGTCGCGCCCCTGATTTCGCGCGCTGCGTGGATATCCACCGCAAATACGGCTACGACCCGGCAGAGCTTTTTTTGGACCCGGCCTTGCCTTTCCCGCGACTCACCGTCGCGCGCAAACTCTTGCGGCGGAAACTCGGTTTCCGCGGTTTGCTGGAGGTGATTCCGTTGGACGCGTCGCTGGTGGGCGGCTCGCACGGGACCTGCCCCGTGGATTCCGCCGACTGGCCGGTGCTGATCGGGGCGGGGGGCGGGACGGGCGAGGCGCCGCAGGCGGCCAACAGGTGCGCGTGGACCTCG
>JBEDEF010000322.1:0-4682 GCA_041175845.1 Verrucomicrobiota bacterium | reverse complement strand
GGCTGCTCGTCTTCAAGCCCGGGTTCGGCATCTCCACCCCTTGGGCCTATGGCCGGCTGGCTGCGGGTGGGCCTGATTCCTACTGGCCGGCGGCGGACGCGGAGGCGTGGCTGGCCCGGTGGCGGGCCGATCCGACGGCACCGGCCGAGGCCCTGCTGCGGAACTCGATGGAGGCGGCTGCGTTCGGTAAATTTCCAGCCCTCCCCGAACTGCTCGCAAGGGTGCGTTCGACGACGGGTATCGATGGGCGGATGAGTGGGAGCGGCAGCGCCTGCTTCGCCTTCCTGCAGGAAGCGCAGCGGGCTGCGCCGCTCACGGATCTTGTGCGGGCCTGCTGGGGCCCCTCGGCCTTCGTTACCGAGGCGCGAATCGCTTAAATCCGCATTGACCCGTCCCCGGGCGGGGAGGTTATTCACGGGCGGCGCCCGCGTCACCCCGCGCGGGCCCACTTCCCTTTCACCGATGGAAACCAGGGACCGCCACGAGTTCACCGTGCAAGGCATCGCCGCCTCGCAGGGGATCGCTTATGGCCAGGTTTTCCTCTATCTGCAGAGCGAACTTGAGGTTCCCGACTACCAGGTTGAGACGGAGCGCAGGATCGACGAGGTGGCGCGCTTCGACCGCGCGCTGGTCGCGACCCGCCAGCAGATCGCCCGGATCAAGGCCGAGGTGGAGCGCAATCTCGGGCCCGAGGAAGCCGCGATTTTTGACGCCCACTTGCTGGTGCTCGAGGACGAAGCGCTGATCGGCGAGACGGTGCGCGAATTCGAGGAGTCCGGCCGCAACATCGAGGGCTGCTTCCACCGCGTCTCCGCGCGCTACATCCGAGCGTTCGAGGAGATCGACGACGAGTACCTTCGCGAGCGGGCGGTCGACCTGCGCGACGTCGCGCAGCGCGTCTTGCAGAATCTCCTCGGGCAGACGGAGAACTCGCTCAAGCGCCTCGCTGGCGAGCGGATCGTCGTCGCCGTCGACATCTCGCCCTCCGCGTCCGCCTCGCTCGACCGCTCCTCGGCGTTGGCGCTGGTCACGGATTCCGGCAGCAAGACCAGCCACGCGGTCATCGTCGCGCGCTCGATGAAGATTCCTGCGGTGGTCGGCCTCCGCGATCTTACCCGACGCGTGAGCGACGGAGACTGGGCGATCATCGATGGCTACGACGGCGTGGTGATCGTCAATCCCTCCGAGGCGACGCTCTTCCGCTACGGAAAGATCCAGGAGCGAAAGAAGTCGTTCGAGGCCCTCCTCCGGGAAGCCAGCCGTCTCCCGGCCGTGACGCTCGACGGCGTTGCAGTTTCGCTGCAGGCTAACATCGAGAAGGCGGAGGAGACTCGTTTGGTGGCGGAGCATGGGGCAGAGGGGGTGGGACTCTACCGCACCGAGTTCCTTTACCTCAACGCGGGTCGCCTGCCGACCGAGGAAGAGCAATACCGCGATTACCGGGCGGTGGTGGAGGCGGTGGCCCCGCGGCCGGTGGTCATCCGAACGCTCGATCTGGGCGGCGACAAGCCGATGAGCGGTCAGACTGACCTCTTCCCGCGGGAGTCGAATCCGTTCATGGGCTTCCGGGCCATCCGCTGGTGCCTCGAGCACGCGGCGGTCTTCAAGGTCCAGCTGCGGGCGATCCTGCGGGCGAGCGCCCACGGGCGGGTGCGGATGATGTACCCGATGATCAGCGGGGTGGATGAGTTGACGCGGGCCAACACGCTGCTTGCGGAGTGCCGGCAGGAGTTGCGCGCGGCGGGTATCCCCTTTGACGCCGAGTTAGAGGTGGGCACGATGATCGAGATCCCCAGCGCGGCTCTGATCTCCGATCTCCTCGCCCGCCACTGTCGTTTCTTCAGCGTCGGGACCAACGACTTGATCCAGTACACGCTCGCGATTGACCGGGGGAACGATCGCATCGCGCACCTCTACGAGCCGACCCATCCGGCGGTCCTTCGCTCGTTACGCCAGATCGTGACCGAGGCCCACCGTGCCGGCATCCCGGCGGGGGTGTGCGGAGAGATGGCGGGGGACCCGATCTACGCCCCGCTGCTGCTCGGCCTCGGGTTTGATTCCCTGAGTATGTCACCCGCTTGGATCCCCTCCGTGAAGTATCTCATTCGCGCGATGCGCATGAGCGATGCGCGCGCGCTGGCCGAGGAAGTGCTGGGGCTGGGCTCCGCGCCGGCGATTCATGCCCGCTGCGAGGCATTCTACCGGGCCCGAGTGCGGCTGGAGTGACGGGGCCGCGAGTTGCACGGCGGCCAAACCGCGTTAAGCAGTTTTCTCCGATGAGCACGCGCTTCGCCCTTTTTCCGTGGTTGGCCGGGCCGCTCGCGCTCCTGCTGCTTGCGAGCTGCAACACCGTCTTTACCCCCAAATACCGCGTGTTGGTCGACGCCATCGCCGCTCCGGACTTACCCCCGCCTGCGGGTGGCCAGTCGTATCGCCTGCTCGCGCGCAAGTCCACCGTCACGGGCCAGCAGGCGCAGGTGGATGTGATCAAGGCCTGCGTCGATGCCGCGCTCGCCGGTAAGGGGATGTTTGAGGCTCCCGCGGGCGTGCCGCCGGATCTCTTCATCGAGGTGGGTTTCGGAGTGGCGGCCACGCCCCGGGTCGATGCCGGATCGCGGGAGACGTTTTTGCAACTGGCGGCGCGCGCCAACGCTTCCCGCGGTATCGACAAGGGCACGGGACCCGAGGTCTGGGACGTGCGCGTGGCGGTGCTGGGCATTTCCGGGCGGATGGAGACCGCAATGCCCCTGCTCGCCGCGGTGGCCGCCGAAAATATCGGCCGCGACACCAAGCTGGAGACCCGGGTCGAGGTGCCCCAGAACGCCCCGGTGATCGGCAGTGTGCGCGAAGGAGCGATCCGCACGCTGGAGGGAGGCGCCGCTCCTCGAAGTCCCGCGCGGGCCGGGGCGGCGGTGAACCCGGTGCGCGCAGACTAGGCGGGCTCGCGCGGCCAGCTCAGTCGAACCATTCGTCGGCCGGATCAAAGGCCGGGATCGCGACATTCACGATGCGGAAGCGCCCCACGAGCCGGTGGCGGCAACCGGGCTGAATCATCACTGACAGCATCGGCCGGGCGGGGACCCGTTCTCCGTCGAGCTCGATGAAACCCTCACCCTCGAGGATCAGGTAGATTTCCGTCATGCGCCGGTGGTAGTGGGTTCGAGCGTCGGCGGAGATGTCTACCAAGTGAAGGGTGGCGAGGTCGTTGCCGGGTACGGCGAAACCACGGCGCGCGGAGCCGCAGGGGCAGGGGAGAGCGGGGACGGCATCGAGCTGGGTCCGCAGGTGGCGGGCGCCCCGGTGCACCAGCGAGGAGTTCGGTTCGACGGCAGGATGCATCCCAGTGAGCAAACGGAGGTGCGACCGCGCGGCGAGCGTGAATACGTAGTTTCAACACCTACGACTGCGTAAACGCCGCAGCCAAACCTCCTTGCCGGTATTTTGCGATAAGCGCACCGTCCGCAGATCGCTCAGCCTGAGCTTTATCACTAAATCGTCCGCTCAACCGCTACTGCCCCCATGAACAAAATCAGCCAGCACGCCCGCAAGGGTTTCACCCTCGTTGAGATCATGATCGTCGTCGTCATCATCGGCCTCTTGGCTGCGATGGCGGTTCCCGCCTTCAATAAGGTGCGCCAGACGGCGACTGAGAAGACGATCCTAAATGACTTGCGGCAGCTGTCCGCCGCGGCGGACCAGTACTTCCTGGAGAACGGTGGCGTCGCCGAGGTTCCGGTTGCTACGCTCAAGGCGGAGTATGTCAAAACGTTGAATACCAATCGTTCGGGAGAGACTTGGCCGACCACGGTCTCCCGTACTGCCACCAAGATCACGGTGACCTATGGCCCGGACGCGACCGAGGTGTCGGTCGATCGCTGAGCAGCACGACGCCTATTCTTCGCTCCCGGTTGGTCCGGGAATCATCAGCAGGAGCCGGTTTCCCCGGCTCCTGTTTTTTTTAGACCCGGGACTAATGCGGGGCCAAGGTCCGCGGGGTCGTGGGATCGAGCGCAGGCAGGCTGGCTGGTTTCCTCGGGGTCTCAGCGTCCGGGTCCACCGTGCGCGGCGACGAAAGACCAGAGTTCACTCGTGCAAGGATCTTGCGAAAGGCCGAGCTCGGCGTTGATGCGGGAGTGATTGGTTTCCCGGGCCCCGAAGACCTTCACGGGGATCCCAGCCGTCCGCAGTACCGCGCCTAAGCGCTGCGCCTGAGCGGTGTTGTCGGGGTGTTCCGCCACGTGGAGGATGAGGAAGGGCGGGATGCCCTTGCCGGGCGCGACGTGGGTCACGGCGGAGAAATCGCGGTGCTGCTCCTCGGTGCCGAACTTGGCCCGGTGAGAGGATTTCGGCTCCGGTTGTCCGTGCGCTCGCCGACGGGTCTCCGCGGTGGTGATGATCGCCGGCAGATCGTAGGTGTCGCCGTCGACCGGCACGCAGCCGCGCAGGGCCGAGGGGGGGACGCCGTGCGCGCGCAGGCGGCGCTGGTCGGTGCAGAGGAGGGCCGCAAGCTGGGCACCTGCCGAGTGCCCCATCACAAAGATGCGCCGGGGGTCGCCCCCGTGGGCCGCGATGTTCGCGTGCACCCAGCCCAACGCCCGCGCCACATCGTCGGTTAAGGTGGTCATCTCGACGGTCGGCAGCAGTCGATAGTTGGGCGCCACAAAAACAAAGCCTCGAGCGGT
>JBEDEF010000321.1:0-5839 GCA_041175845.1 Verrucomicrobiota bacterium | reverse complement strand
ATCTGAGTCGATTCCAGGTCGGTGCGGCCTTCGAGCGCGGGGCGGTCGCTGCGACCCTCGGGCGTGGGCTTCTCCTGGGCGACCTGCTGGTTCTGGGCGGCGAAATTATTGGTCTTGTCCGGCACGTTCTCCGGCGCCTCGGGGTTGGTCTCGACGAACCGGAAGGAATCAGCGGGCTTGGGCCGCGGCTGCACCTTGACCTCCGGTTCCAGCTCGATCGAGAAATCCCGCGCCGTGGATTCCGGCCGGGCCGCGATCGGCACGGCGTCGAAGCTCAGCACGGTCGGTCCAACCAGCCAAAGCAGCAGGTGAATGAGGATCACGCCGGTGATCCCGATCAGGACGGAGCGGGTGTCCGGATCCCGCCAACCACGAACCACGGCGCGCCGCAGCACGGTGAGCGGCGGGGGCCTAAGGATGGTATCGCTCGTCATGTTCGGATCACAGGGACGTGCCGGAAACGGAAAAGTCTGCGGCCCATCCCGCGTGGGTCAAAATCTGATTCGTTTCCGACAGCGGCAATCCGATGATGTTCGTGAGAGAGCCCTCGTAACCCTCAATTATCAGGTCGGGGTGCTCCTGAATTGCGTAACCCCCAGCTTTGTCGAGAGTGTGCACACGGGCGAGGTAGGCCTCGATGGCGGGCTCGTCGAGGGTGCGGAAACGGACTGTGCTATCGACCACCACATCCACTGCCAGTGCGTCTCGCCCACGTCGAAGCGCGAGACCGGTGTGAACCGTATGCGTCCGCCCGCTGAGCCGACGGAGCATCGCGCGGGCGGCGGCCGCATCGGCCGGCTTGTTCAGCACCTGGCCGTCGAGGCAGACCGTGGTGTCCGCGCCGAGGACGGTGGCCGCGGGAAAGCGAGCCGAGACCCATGCGGCCTTGAGGGCGGCATTGTGCCCGACCAGCCGGCGGGGATCGGCGTCCGGGGTCTCGTCCTCGACGATACCCGCGACGACAACGGTGAACGGCAGGCCGAGTTGAGACAGTATTTCCCGACGCCGCGGCGAGGCGGAGGCGAGAATGAGCCCGGCGGGGTCCGGCGTCACGGAGCGCGTTCCGCCAGGATGGTGCGGACGTCCCCGCGGACGCGCGCGAGTTCGACGCGGCTCAGATTGTACTGGTGCACTGCCTCCACGAGGTTGTCCTCCGCCTGCGCGAGTCGATTCTGGGCCTCGACGATCTCCCGGTTATCCGCCACGCCCTGCTGGTAGCGCTGTTCCGCGAGGCGCAATTCCTCCCGTGCGAGTCCAAGACTCTTTTCGGCGACGGCCACCTGCGCATGGCGCGAGTTGGCGTCCTGAGCCGCGAGCCGGAGCTCGGCGGAAATCTGCAGCTCGAGATGGTGCAACCGGGCCTCCTGGGATCGCTGGCGGGACTGGGCGATACGCCGGCTTGCGCTGAGGCGGAAACCGTCGAACACGGGCATCGCGACGCCGATCCCGAAGGCCCACTGGTCCTGCTTGCTGGGGTCGTCGAACCGGGGCGACGCCAACCCGTAATTGCCGGTGAGCGTGAGGGCGGGCCAGCGCTCGCGCTCGGCGGCGCGGACGTTCAGGCGGGATTGGTCGACCGCGAGCCGGGCGGCCAGGTGTTCCGCGCGCCGCTCGAAGGCGGTCTCCTCCTGCCCGAGGGCCTGCAGGGTGCCGGGCACGCGGCGCACTTCGAAGCCCGCCAGCTGCAGCGGCCGGCCCGGGGGCAGGTCAAGGATCCGCTGGAGCAGCAGCTGGCTTTGCAGCACGACGGTGTCGTGCTGGAGCCGGGCCTGCTCGGCCAGAGCGAGCTGCGCCTCGGCCCGCGTGACGTCGATCTGGGTCGCGACGCCGGCGGCCAGCTGGCTCCGCGCCAGCCCGAGCAGGGCCTGGGCGCGAGCGATGTTGGCGTCGAGCACCTCGCGGCGGCGGAGGTTGCGCAGGTTCAGGAAGTAACCGCCCGCGACGTCGGCGAGGACGGCCTGCAGGGCGGCCGCCTGATTGGCGCGGGCGACCTCCGCTCCGGTGCGGGAGGCCTCGGCGAGGACGCGCAGGCTGGGGTTGTAGACGGCGTAGGACCCGGTGAGGAGGGCGTCGAACCGGTTCGCGGGCCGTCCCGAGGTGACCACGACAGTGGCGATGCTGACGCCCTGGGAGCGACGTTGTTGCAGCGAGGCGGAAAGGTTCGGGAGGTTCGCGGCGCGCTGCTGGTGGGCGGCCTCGAGGGCCTGCACCGCCGATTCGCGGCTGAGCAGCACCGTGAGGCTCACCCACTCGACCGCGCCAAGCGCCTCCTCGAGCGTCAGCGCGCCGCCCTCGGCGGCCGGGAGCGGGAGGCGGAGTAGGCCGAGCAGGAGGAGTCCGGGGACGCGGGGGAGGCGCATACGACCCCACCAGCAAACGCCGCCGGGCCCGGATGCTGCAAGCCCGGGTTGCGGGTTGTCACGCGCGGCAAACCCCTCAAGCTGCCCCGTTCGATGCGACTCGGACTCGCGCAGATCAATCCCACCGTGGGCGACTTGGCCGGCAACCGCCGGCTGATCCTCGAGGCTTACGCCGCGCTCGTGGCGCAAGGGGCGGAGCTGGTGGTATTCCCCGAACTGGCGACCTGCGGCTATCCGCCGCGGGATCTCCTCTTCCGCCGGGGCTTCGTGCCGGACGTAGCGGCCTCCCTGACGGAGATCGCGGCGGGCATCGGCGGCGTCCCGGCCCTCGTGGGAACCGTGGAACCGAATCCAGCGGGAACGGGGCGTCCCTACTTTAACGCGGCCGCCTTCTGCCGCAACGGGCGGGTCGAGGCGATGGCGCGCAAGTGCCTGCTGCCGACGTACGACGTGTTCGACGAGGACCGCTACTTCGAGGCGGCGGCGGCACCGCTGGTGATCACCCACGGGGGCCGGCGCATCGGGGTGACCCTCTGCGAGGACATCTGGACGAACCCGCAGCTCGGCCCGCGCCGGTATCCCGGCCCCCTGCCGCTCGAGCACCTCGCCGGCGAGCGCTGCGACCTGATGGTGAACCTTTCGGCCAGCCCGTGGTGCGTCGGCAAGGAGGACGTGCGCCGGCGGCTCGTCGTCGCGGATGCCGCGCGCCGGCTCGGCTGTCCGGTGGCTTACGTGAACGCGGTCGGGGGCAACGATGAGCTGATCTTCGACGGAAGAAGCCAGCTGGCGGACGCCGGGGGGCGGACGATCGCGAGCCTGGCCGCGTTCCGGGAGGAGTTGCGCGTGGTCACCCTGCCCCTGGCGGCCACGGGTGCACCGGAGGCGGCCGCGGCCCCCGCGGAGGCGACGGCGGACCTGTTTGCGGCGCTCGTGCTCGGCTTGCGGGACTACGGCCACAAGAGCGGTTTCCGCCGCGCCCTCGTCGCGCTCTCGGGCGGGATCGACTCTGCCGTGGTGGGAGTGATCGCCGCGGCGGCCTTCGGCCCGGAGAACGTCACCGGGGTCTCGCTCCCCTCCGCGATCTCCTCGGCGCATTCCCGCACGGACGCGCACGCGTTGGCGGCCAACCTGGCGATCCGCTGCGAGACCATCCCCATCGCGGGGATCGTGGCAGATTACGAGACCGCCCTCCGGCCGGTCTTCGCCGGTCGCGCTCCGGATGTCACCGAGGAAAACCTGCAGGCCCGGACGCGCGGCGTGCTGATGATGGCGCTCTCCAACAAGTTCGGGGCACTGCTGTTGACCACGGGCAACAAGAGCGAAATGGCGGTGGGTTACTGTACCCTCTATGGGGACATGTGCGGCGGACTCGCGGTGATTAGCGATGTGTACAAGACGCAGGTCTACGCCCTCGCCCGCTGGATCAACCGGGAGCGCGAGATCATCCCCTGGTCATCGATCGAGAAGCCACCGAGCGCCGAGTTGCGACCGGGCCAGACCGACCAGGATTCGCTCCCCCCCTACGAGACGCTCGATGCGTTTCTAGCCGGTTATATCGAGGAGGGACTTTCCCGCAGCGAATTGGTCGCGCGCGGGTTCCCGGAGGCGCTGGTCCGGGACGTGACACGGAAGGTGGACGCCAGCGAGTACAAGCGAAAGCAGGCAGCCCCCGGGCTGAAGGTGACGCCCCTGGCTTTCGGCGTCGGTCGCCGCATCCCGATCGTACACCGTTACGCCGGCTGATTTTGCCATGACTTCCTCCGCCGACCTTTTTGCCCGCGCCCGGGAACTCATTCCGGGCGGAGTCAACTCCCCGGTGCGCGCCTTCCGCTCGGTCGGCGGTGCGCCGTTTTTCACCCGGGCGGCGCGCGGCGCCCGGCTCGTCACCGCCGAGGGAAGGGAGCTGATCGACTTCGTTTGCACGTGGGGCCCCGCGATCCACGGGCACAACCATCCCGTGATCCGCGCGGCGCTGGCGGAGGCCCTCGAGGCAGGGACTTCCTTCGGGACGCCCAACCCTCTCGAGGTGGAGATGGCGGAGCTCATCACGCGCTACGTGCCGTCGATCCGGAAGGTGCGGATGTGCAGCAGCGGCACCGAGGCGACGATGTCGGCGCTGCGGCTCGCCCGGGGGTTCACCGGGCGGGACAAGATCATCAAGTTCTCCGGCTGCTACCACGGCCACTCGGACTCGCTGCTGATCAAGGCGGGGTCCGGGGCGTTGACGCACGGCCATCCGGACAGCGCCGGGATCCCGGCGGCGTTCGCGCGGGAGACGCTGGTGCTGCCCTACAACGACCCGGCAGCTCTGGAGGCTGCCTTCGTGGCGCACCCGGGGGCGATCGCCGCGGTGATCATCGAACCCTACTGCGGGAACGTGGGCTTCATCGCGCCGGACCCGGGCTACCTGGCGTTCACCCGCGAGGTGACCGCCCGCCACGGGGCGCTGCTCATCTTTGATGAGGTGATGACCGGTTTCCGGCTCGCGCGCGGCGGGGCACAGGAGCTCGAGGGGATCACCCCCGACCTGACCTGCCTCGGGAAGATCATCGGGGGTGGCCTGCCGGTGGGCGCCTTCGGCGGCCGGGCGGACGTGATGGACCACCTCGCACCCCTCGGACCCGTCTACCAGGCCGGCACCCTCAGCGGCAACCCGCTCGCGATGGCCGCGGGCATTGCCAGCCTGCGGATGCTGGCGACCGATGAACCGTACCAGCGCTTGGAACGGCTTGGCGGCCAGATGCGCCAAGCGGTCCTGGGCGCGGCGCGCGCCAAGGGATTGCCGGTGCAGTTTCCGCAGCGCGGCTCGATGTTCAGCCTCTTCTTCAATCCGGATCCGGTGCGCGATTACGACTCCGCGTTGCGTTCCGATAGCAAGCTCTTCGCCCGGCTCTTCCATTCCTGTCTGGAGCGCGGGGTCTACCTCGCCCCGAGCGCGTACGAGGCCGGTTTCCTCAGCACGGCCCATGAGGGTCGCGACATCGATCAGGCCTGCGCGGTCCTCAGCGATGCGATCGCCGGCCTTTGATCCCCGGCGGTGGGCGGCCCTGCTGGCCGGGAGCTCGGCGTTGCTGGCGGCGCCGCCGGCCGACGCGCCGTCGTTGCCGCTGGCGGAACTCACCCCGGGCCGGCGGGGCGAGGTGTGGACGGTCTTCCGGGGCACCGAACCGGAGCCCTTTGCGGTCGTAGTCACCGGGGTAATTCACAACGGCCTCGGACCCGGGAAGTCCTTGATCGTTTGCGAACTGACTGATCCGCGGGTGCAACTGATGGGGGCTGTCGCCGGAATGAGTGGGAGTCCCCTCTACGTCGACGGTAAGTTGGCGGGGGCGCTGAGCTACCAGATCCAGCGCTTCGAGACGGTGCGGCACGCGGGCTTCACCCCCGTGGCGGACCTCGAGGAGGTGCGCGCCCTGCCCACCGCTGGACCCCGGCTCGGCACCGGATCCTCCGGGCTGGCGCCGACCTCCCCCCTCCAA
>JBEDEF010000320.1:0-3348 GCA_041175845.1 Verrucomicrobiota bacterium | reverse complement strand
ACCGCGGCGTTCGCGGCGGTGAGCGGCGGGTACAGCGCGAACCTGCTGCCCTCGACGATCGATGTCCTGCTCGCCGGGTTCACCCAGGAGGCGCTCGACGCCTCGCGCTTGCTCCCTGGCTATCGCGTGCAGCTGCTGGGCAACTGGTACTTTCTCGCCGTTTCGACGCCGCTGCTCACGCTTGCCGCGACGTGGGTCACGGAACGGATTGTCGAGCCGCGACTGGGGCCGTGGCGAGGAGAGGCGGCCGCGGCGCCCGGGCCGCTGACGGCGGTCGAACGGCGTGGGCTCATTTGGGCAGGGGTAGCATTTCTGGTCACGGCGGGGCTCGCGCTGGCGTTGATCCTTCCGTCCGGGGCGCCGCTGCGGGATCCGGCTGCGATCACGGGAGTCGAGCGCCTGCGACCGTTTCTCGACTCGATGGTGCTCTGGGTGCTCCTCGCCTTCCTCGTACCGGGGCTCGCCTACGGCGCGGCGATGGGCAGCGTGCGCAGCGATCACGATGTCGCGCGGCTCACGGGCGACACCCTCGCGACCATGGGCTCTTACATCGTCCTGGCCTTCGTCGCGGCGCAGTTTCTGAACTACTTCGCGTGGTCTAACCTCGGCGCCCTGCTTGCGGTGACGGGGGCCGGGTTCCTGCGCGGCATCGGCCTCGAGGGCGCGCCGCTGTTGTCGGGCTTCGTGCTGCTCTCCGCTTTCGTCAACCTGTTCATCAGCTCCGCCTCCGCCAAATGGGCCCTGATGGCGCCGATCTTCGTCCCGATGTTCGTCCTGCTCGGCTATTCGCCGGAAGGGACGCAGATTGTGTTCCGCGTTGGGGACTCCTGCACCAATATCATCACGCCGGTGTTCGTCTACCTGCCCTTCATCCAGACGTGCATCCAGCGCTACGATCCGCGTCTCGGACTGGGCTCGGTGGTGTCGCTGATGTTGCCCTACACGCTGACCTTTCTGCCGCTCTGGACGGCTCTGCTGCTCGGCTTCTATTGGGCGGGCTGGCCGATCGGACCCGGCGTGGGGCTGGCGCTCCCACCCTGAGCGGAGCGGCCGGAGGCGATCGGCGGGGCGCCTTTACACGCCCTTAACAATTTCGCGGGGTCGCGCCCACAAAAGCCAAACACCCGCGCAGCACGCTCGCGGGATGATCCAGCCCCACGGCGACGCCCCCGCCTCCGCTTCCTCGCTTCCCGTCGGCTCCGGCGCGCCCCCGGTTGACCTCGTGCGGCGCGCCCGGGCCGGCGAAGCTGCGGCCCAGACGGAACTAGTAGCCCGCTACTCCCGCCGAATCGGTGGCTACCTGCGCAGCCTCTGCCGACGGGAGGAGGCGGTCGAGGACCTCGTACAGGTCACGTTCATTAAGATGTTCCGCCGCCTGCGCTGGCTCCGCGACCCAGCGGTCTTCGAACCGTGGCTCTTCCGCATTGCCCGCAACACCGCCTACGACGCCGGCCGCCGCCGCGCCTGCCGGCCCGCCACGGTCGCCCTCGACGTCGAGGCCGAACGCATCCCTGATCCCGGTCACGAACTCGCCACCCGCGAAATCCTCGGTGCCCTCGAGGTCGCCCTTGCCGAACTGAAGCCCGTGGACCGCCAACTGGTCCGGATGATCGTCGCGGGCGAGAGCTACGCGGAGGCGGCGCGTCGCCACGGCCTCTCCCTTGCATCCGTCAAGGTCCGCCTACACCGCGTGCGCCCGTTCCTCCGCACGAGGGTCGGCGGGCTCACCGACACTCGGTCTCCGGACACTGCCGGTTGGTGCTCCGCCTCCCGCCCGGTGCGCTGGGCCGCCTGAGCCACCCGTGCGCGGCTTTCGGCGCCGCGGGATTAATGCCCCGACCCGGGCTCGACGGCCTCCGGCGCAAGGGCGTCGATCCGGAACAGTTCCCGGGTACCTTTGCCCTTCAGGTGCACGGTGCCGAGCGGCAGGCCCCGGCATTTCGGGGCAACGCGGGCCCACGTCTCGGCGTCGACACACACGCTGCCGGGCGCCGCTGCCTGTTCCATCCGGGAGGCCGTGTTCACCGTGTCGCCCCAGACATCAAACTGGTACTTGTGGCGTCCCACGATCCCGGCGCTCACGGGACCCGCGTGGACTCCGACCCGGAGGCGCCAGCCTTGGCCGGTGCGTGCGGCGTGCCCGATCATCTCCAGCCCGCAGGCGACGGCAGCCAGTGCTGGATCCCCTCCGCAGGGACCGGTTAGCCCGGCCGTCGCCATGAAAGAGTCTCCGATGGTCTTGATCTTCTCCAGCCCGTGGCGGAGGGAGATCTCCTCGAAGCCCTCGACCAGAGCCTGTAGTTCCGCGTGGACCTCGGCCGGAGACCGGCCCACGCACCATTGGGTGAAGCCGGCGAGGTCGGTGAACAGCACGGCCACGTCTGCCAGCGCCCGCGGCTTCACGCGTTGGGTGCCCGCCAGTTCGAGCACCACATCACGCGGCAGGATCACGTGCAGGAGCTCTTCCGCTCGGCGCTGCGCCGCCTCGATCCGCTGGAGGTGCTCCACCTCGCGGTCGCGGAGTTGCTTCCGTTCGAGCGAGGCGTGGATGCGCGCCCGCAGCAGAATGGCATTGAAGGGCTTGGGCAGGTAATCCTCGGCGCCGAGTTCGATGCAGCGCGCCACCCGGTTGATCTCCCGGGAAGCAGACAGCACGATCACCGGAATACGACGGAGCTCGGGAGTCACCCGCAGGACTTCCAAGGTCTGCTGGCCGTCCAGCACGGGCATCTGGATGTCCAGCAGGATCAGATCGAGGGGGGACCGGTGCAGGAGCTCCAACGCCTCCTGGCCATTGGTGGCGCAGAAGACCTCGTGGCCTAGGCGTCGGACGTGGCGTTCGAGCAGCAGTCGGTTGCCCTCATCGTCGTCCACCACGAGGACGCGGGCCCGCGTCTCGGGCTTTCCAGCTTCGCCTCCGGCGGCCTCCTGGTCGGGCAACTCCGCCGTCTCGTCCTCCACTTCCGTCTCCGCCCGCGCGGTGCCGGAGTCCGCGGCCGGGGCAGCAAGGGGTTCGAGCAAGCGCTGGAAACTCTCGGCGGCGGTGCCGATGCGGGCCAGATCCTGGGCAACACCGGTATCGCCGCCGGGCACGATCTCGAGCAAGGACTGAACCTGCCGCCGCAGTTCCGCGAGGAGCTCGGGCCACTCGCGGGGCACGGCGAGGGGAGCCGGCGGTTCTGCGCCTACCGAGGCGGGTATCACGAGGGCATCCACGCCGTCTTGCAGGGCGGTGCCGATCGACAGGATTCGCTCTAGCCCTCGGTGCCAATCGCCGACTCCCCCGCCGGGGTGATCCTCCAGGAGCATCGCGGCGTACCCGAGGATATGGTTGAGGGGAGTCCGGAG
>JBEDEF010000319.1:0-4901 GCA_041175845.1 Verrucomicrobiota bacterium | reverse complement strand
GCCCCCACGGCCGCCCCCAGCCGTTTCACCGGCCACGGCTCACTGCGGGAGCGCGCGCGGGTGCTGGAGGTCGTGCGATCCGGCGACGACGTTTTTGTGGTCTGCGACCTCACTCCCTTCTACGCGGAGATGGGTGGACAGGCCGGGGATGCAGGGACCCTCACCCACGCTGGTACCGTCATCCCAATCGCCGATTGCGTGAAGGACAAAGCCGGACGGCACCTGCACCAGGTGCCCACGACAGCGGCCGCCGCGCTGTCGCCCGGCGCGGAAGTCGAGCTCGCAGTCGACCCGACACGCCGGCGCGCCATCAGCCGCCATCACTCGGCGGCCCACCTGATCCACTGGGCGCTGCGGCGCACGCTCGGCACCCACGTACGGCAGGCAGGCACGTCGAAGACCCCGGACCGGATGCGCTTCGACTTCTCCCATTTTGAAGCCCTGACTCCGGAGCAGTTGCGCGAGGTCGAGCGGCTCGTCAACGAGCGCGTCATCGAGAACGCCAAGGTCGAGGCCTACGAGACGGACTTCGACCGTAAGCCAGAGGGTACGCTCGCCTTCTTTGGCGAGAAGTACGGGAAGGTGGTTCGGGTGGTGGATATCGGCGGCTACAGCCGCGAGCTCTGCGGCGGCACCCATGTCGCGGCCACGGGGGAAATCGGCCTCATCAAGGTCGTAGCGGAAATGGCTATTGCGGCCGGCACCCGTCGCATCGAGGCGGTAGCCGGCTCCCCCGCGCTGGACCTCTTGGCGACGCGCGAGACCGCCCTCGGGACCGTCAACGCGCGCCTCAACGCGGGCGCACACGACGTCGTGCAGAAACTCGATTCCCTGCTCGCCCACCAGCGCGAGCTGGAGAAACGCCTGCGTGCCCACGAACAGCGCTCCGCCGCTGCCCTCGCGGCGGAGCTCGCCGCCCGCGCCGTCGAGCGGGACGGGCTACGTCACGTCTCCGCCGTCGTCCCGGCCGAGAACCCGGAAGCCTTACGCACCTTGGGTTCCCAAGTCCTGGGCCTAATCGGGGAAGGTGTGGTGCAGCTGGGTGCGGTCCTAGGGGACAAGGCCAGTCTCGTCGCGTACTGTTCCCCCGAGGCGATCGCCGCGGGCCATCAGGCCGGCAAGATTATTGCGCAGCTGTCCGCACGCATCGGCGGCAAGGGCGGCGGCAAACCGGACTTCGCGATGGGCGGGGGTAAGGACGCCGCCAAGCTGGCCGAGACCTTGGCCGGGACCGGGCCATGATCCTCGATCTGCGCCCACTCGCCCGGGATCTGGCGCAGCGCGCTGGCGACTTGCTCCCCTCTTCGCCCGATCGGACCGGGGCGCGCCGATTATTTCTGGAAGAAATCGAGCTGGAATACCCCTCCTTGGGCCCGATTGAGCGCTCCCAGGTCGCGGACTGGACACTTGCGCTACTCGACGCGGATGACTTTTTCGGGGTCGAATATGTAGGCGACGCCTTCGCCAGTTCCAGCGGGGCGGACGATACGGAGTAATGGACCCTAGGACGATGCGGCGAAGTCGCGCCTTCGGCTAAGACGCTACGTAGTCTTCCCGCGGCTCACCCCAAACGTTACCCAGACGGACGACGCCGAGGTGGGTAGGCGCTCGGCTTGTCGCCGCTCCGACCGCGGCGGAAGGTCGTGCCATGGAATCCGTGCTGAACCTGCTCCGCGAGACCGCCTCTGCGATCACGCTCTGGCGCCTTGATCTCACGGTTTTCCTGGCAGTCGCCGTGGGAATTGCGTGGCGACATACGAATCTTCGCCGGCACGAAAGCCCTGACATTCCGTCACCGCGCCGCGCCCACTTGCTGCTGACCCTGGTCCCGCTGTTTGGTCTGGGAGCAGCAGAGGGGGCAACGCACCTGATGGCGGGCCTGCCGGCCCTCAAGAGCCTCGGTCTGCGCGCCCTGCTGCTGGTCTCCACCGGCTGGCTGTTCCATGCGCGGCTGGCTCGGGCGCGGATTCGCGACAAAGTCGCGCAGCTGAGCGCCCACGCGGCGGGGCTGGCGGAGGAGTTGGCCCAATCTCGGGCCAGCGCCGCGAGCGCCGATCGCAGCAAGCAGGAGTTTCTCTCGCTGGTCAGTCATGAACTCTGCACCCCGATGACCGCGATCGGCGGACTGACACGCGCCCTCGGTGAGGCCGAATTACCCCCAGAGGCCCAAAGCCTCGTCGAGCATCTTGCCCGGGAAGAGGTGCGCCTGACGGGGCTGATCGATGATCTGCTGGATTTTGTGCGCCTTGAGAGTGGGCGCCTTGAGCTGCGTCGGGCTCCGTTCTGTCCCGTGGAAGCGGCGCGGCAGGCCCTGAGTGGATTTGCCGCAACCGCGGAAGCCAAGCACCTAGAGTTACGCCTTGAGGCCCAATTCTCGGCACCACTGCAACTTGAGGGCGACGAGGGCCGCTACCGCCGCTTTCTCGCGGCCCTCCTGGACAATGCGGTAAAGTTCACTGCCCAGGGCACCGTCTCGGTACAGCTTTCGTGGGAGGAGCCGCAACGGCTCGGCGGCCGCGGTCGGCTGTGCATCAGCGTGGAGGATACCGGCCCGGGCATTCCCTCCACCCAGCTGGATCGTCTTTTCCATCCCTTCGGGACCCTCAACCCCGCGCACAACCGTGAATACCGCGGCTGCGGGCTCGGGCTAGCGGTGAGCCGACGCCTCGTACAACTCATGGGCGGCACGCTTACCTGCGAGAGTCAGCCAGGCAAGGGATCCGTGTTCCGCGCGGAGCTACCGCTCCCACAGGCCCCGGTCGCCAGCGCGGCGCCGGCATCGATTCAGGGACGGGGTCGCATTTTGGTCGTTGATGATCTGGAGGCCAATCGACTTGTGGTTTGCCTGGGCCTGCGCCGGTGCGGGTTCGAAGCGGAGGCCGTCGCAAGCGGCGAAGAAGCCCTCGCCCGCCTCTCCTGCACACCCTTCGACGCGGTGCTCCTCGACATTCACATGCCGGGAATGGGTGGCTACGAGACCTGCCGCCGGATCCGCCAGATGGAGGGGGGCGGCCGCCGGACGCCGGTCATCGGACTTACCGCCAGCATTTCACGGCAGACCTTCGGACGCTGTGTGGACGCCGGGATGGACGCACAGCTGCAAAAGCCCTTGGACTTCGCACGGCTCTGCAAGCTGATCGCCGACCACCAAGCCGAGAACGACGCGCTGCACCAAGACCGGAGCTGAAACCGTCCTTCAGGTTCCGCCGATCTGCTGGGTAACGCGAGCCTGCTCCCAAACCGGTAACGCCGTCGGGAGAAACGATTCCAACTCAGCGATCCGCCGTTCGTCCGCCGGATGGGTGGAGAGGAAGGCCGGCAGCCGCGGGCCCTGCGCAGCGGCTTGCTTGCGCGCCGCCATTTTACGCCAGAAGGAAACCGCGCCTCTCGGATCATAACCCGCGCGCGCGGCGTAAAGCATACCCATCCGGTCCGCCTCACTCTCGTTGGCGCGGGAATGCGGGAGCACGCGCAAGAGCGTGGTGCCGCTGCCGTAGGCCAGCGCGAACAGCTCACGCATCCGCGGGTCGTCGCTCTTGGCCTCCACCGCCACCGATCCTGCGATCCCAATCCCAGCAATCACCATCGCCTCGGACATCCGCTCCGCGCCGTGGCGCGCCACCACATGGCCAATCTCGTGCCCCATGACGGTGGCCAGCTCCGCATCGCTCTCCGCTAGTTCCAGCAGGCCAGTGTACACCCCGACCTTTCCTCCGGGTAACGCGAACGCATTGAGCTCCTTTGATTCGAACACCACGAACTCCCAGCGCGCACCCGGTAAGGCGTCCCCCACCACGGCGGCGATTTTCCGTCCTACCCGTTGGACCCGGGCATTTGCGCCCTGATCGGTGGCCACCTGCTCCTTCTGCCGGATCTGCTGAAATGATTGGGTCCCCAGCTGCACCTCCTGACCCTGCGAGAGCAGCACCAGCGAGCGGCGGCCTGTGACGGGATTGGTGTAGCAGCCGGAGAGGAACAGCAATCCGGCGATTAGTAACAGGCCAAAGGGCGGATTCATCGGGGATAACTTAGGCCGGACCGTGGCCGAAGTCGGCGGCAGCGCAAGCGGGCTTAAGCTCGCTCCGGGCCCCGCACGCGCGACCAAAGGGCGTGCACGCCAACCCCCGCCGCCATCAAGCAAAGGCCCCCGGCCGCCGCAGCAGCATCGCCGGCGAATCCACTCGCCAGCCCCGCCACCACGTACACCAGCATCAGAATTACCGGCCAAGGATAGAGCGGCATTGCAAACACGGCGGGACGGCCGCGACGGCGCGCCAGGATCGCGGCGAACGCCACCAGACCGTAGAGGGGCAGGAAGCCGAGAATCAGATAGCGCGTCAGCGTCTCAAACCCACCCCCGGAGGCAATGTAGGTCACCGTCAGGCCGCCGTACGCCAGCGTCGCAACCCACGGGGTGGCCCACGTCGGATGCACGCGCGCCGCCACGCGGAAAAACTGACCCTCTTCGGCCAACGCAAAAAAGATCCGGGGATTGCAGAGCAGGGAACTAAAGACCGTGCTCGCTGCGCTGCAGGCCACAAAAACCGTCACCCAGCGACTCGCCTCAGCGCCGAGTACCCGTTCCATCGCCGTCGCGGCGAGCGCCGGGCTGCTCGCCACCTGCGCCGGGGTCAGAGCGCGGAGGAAACCGGTGTTCACCGCCAGATAAACCGCCAGAATGATGCCCATTCCGAGCAGCGTCGCACGCGGCAGATTCCGCGCCGGATCCCGCACTTCCCCCGCGACCAAAGCCAGCCCATCCCAGCCGTCGTAGGCGAACATGGTCGCGACCACCGCCAGACCGAACCCCACCCACAGCGAATCCGGAACCGGCAAAGCGACCGGCACGGCCACGGGCGCGCCGGCGCCCTCGCCCGCAAAACATAGGACCACCACGGTAC
>JBEDEF010000318.1:0-4187 GCA_041175845.1 Verrucomicrobiota bacterium | reverse complement strand
GTCGCCGTCCCCCGCCCGGCACCCCCCCCCGCCGCGGGCGGCGTTACCTACGTGGTCGGTCACCGCAATCCGGATGCGGACGCGATGTGTTCCGCGATCGCTTACGCGGCGTTAAAAGAGGCGCGAGGCGAAACTGGCTTCGTGGCAGCACGCTGCGGCAACTCGAACGCCCGCATCGATACGATCCTCACTCGATTCCGCGTCCCCCTCCCCCACTACCTCAGCGATGTCTCCCCCCGGGTACGCGACGTGATGACGGGCGAGGTTGTTCACGTCCACGAGCAGGCGACCTGCGCGGAGGCGCTGGAGCTGATTGACCGCCACCACGTGCGCGTCCTGCCGGTGGCCAACACGCGGCGTAAACCCGTCGGTCTGATCAGCCTCGCCCAGCTCGGCGGCGTGTTTATCCCGCGGGTCAGTGAGCCGCGCCTGATGCGGCAGGTGCACAGCTCCCTCGCAGCCATCACGCGGGCCCTGAAGGGCCAGGCAATCCATCTCGTCGACGCCGAGCGCCTCGAGGACCTCTTCGTCCGCCTGGGGACGATGGATATCCGTTCCTTCTGGAGCATCTCGGTGCGCGAGAACATCCCGGCCGAGCAGTCGCTCATCATCGTCGGCGACCGCGGCGATGTGCAGCGACGGGCGATCGATCTTGGGATTCGCGCGCTGGTGGTGACCAGCGGCCTGCCGGTCGAGGCGGAGGTCGAGGCCGCCGCGCGAGAGCGCGGGGTCAGCATCATCTCCAGTCCGTACGACTCCGCGACCACCGCTTGGGTGGTGCGTACTGCCTCGAATCTAGAACGCGTGATCGACCGCAGCTTCCTCACCGTCGACGCGGACACCCGCGTGGCGGACGCCCGCAAGCAGTTCGGGTTGAGCACGCAGGCGGTGCTGGTGACCGACGATGAAGGCCGCCTTGCGGGCATCCTGACCAAGAGCGACATTCTCAAACCGGTCCGCACCCGCCTCGTGCTGGTGGACCACAATGAGCTGACGCAGGCGGTGCCCGGCGCGGAAGAGGTCACGATCGCGGAGATCATCGATCACCATCGCCTCGGGAGCCTGAACACCGCGCAGCCGATCCTATTCATCAATGAGCCCGTGGGTTCTACCTGCACCATCGTGGCGGATCTGTTCCGGCGCGAGGGGCTGCAGCCTTCCCCTGCGATCGCGGGCATCATGATGTCGGGCCTGATCTCGGACACCCTGCACCTGCAGGGCCCCACGACCACCGGGAAGGACGCCCTGATGTTGGCGTGGCTGGGCGAGATCGCAGGGGTCGATTCCAAGCAATTGGCCGAGGACATCTTCAACTCGGGCTCGGTGATTCTGGCGCAGACGCCGGACAAGGTCGTGCGCTCGGACTTCAAAGTTTACGAAGAGGAGGGCGTTCGGTTCTCGGTGTCGCAGGTCGAGGAGCTCGGCTTCGGCAACTTCGAGGCCAACGCGACCGGGATCGCCCGCGCCATGAAGGAACTACGCGAGGAGGAAAAGCTGGCGTTCGCCGCGCTGCTCGTAACCGACATCAACACCCAGAACTCCCTGCTGCTGGTGAAGGGTGAAAACGCGTTCCTCGAACGGATCCGCTATGCGCGGCGGGAGCTGGACGACCTTTTTGACCTGCCCGGCGTGGTCAGCCGGAAGAAGCAACTGATTCCCTACCTCACCACCGTGATCAAGGAGATGGCCGCCGACGGCAGCTTGAACTCGGGCAAGAGCACCTCTCCGTTTGGCCGCCGCCGCCGCTGACCCGCCGCCGACTCGCCCGATGAGCACCAATCCTCCGCTGCCGTCGCCGGGCGCCGCCGACTCCCTCGAGGTTTCCCTGCTCCGGGTGTTGATGGAGACCAGCCCGGACCGGATTTACTTCAAGGACCGCGAGAGCCGTTTTGTGCGCAACAGCCACGCCCATGCGCTTTCGCTGGGCGCGACCTCGCCGGAAGAATGCATCGGCCGGACCGATTTCGACTACTTCACCCGCGAACACGCGGAGCGGGCTTTCGCCGACGAGCAGGAGATTATGCGGACCGGACGCCCGGTGATCGCGAAGGTCGAGCGACTCACCCGCCGTGACGGCACGCAGGGCTGGGCGTCGAGCACCAAGATGCCGTGGCGCGACGCCGCGGGGCGGATCATCGGGACATTTGGGCTGACCCGGGACATCACCGCCGCGAAGGAGGCCGAGGAGCGGCTCAACGAAGAGCGCATCCTGCTGCGCACCATCATCGACCACCTGCCGAGCCGGTTGTACGTGAAGGACACTGCCTCGCGCTACGTGCTCAACAATCGCGCGCACCTCGCGTCGCTCGGAGCGGGGACGGCGGAGGAGGTGCGCGGCCGGACCACGCTCGATTTCTATCCCGGCGAGCGGGGCCGCCAAGCGCTCGCGGACGATCAGCAGGTGCTGAGTGGGGGCCCGCCGATTATTAACCAGGAGAAGTCGGACTTCGGGCCGGCCGGCGAGGTGCACTGGTCGCTCGTCACCAAAGTCTTGTTGCGGGACGCACGAGACCAGGTGGTGGGTTTGGTCGGTATCAGCCACGACATCACTCGGCGCAAAAGAGCCGAGGAGGAATTACGGCGGCGGAGCGCGGAGATGGAGGCGGATCTGATGATGGCGCGGCAGGTGCAGGAGGCGTTTCTGGACCGGGCGCCCCCGTTCTTCCCCGGTGGCCGGACCCCAGGCGAGAGCGCGTTGCGCTGCAGTCACCGGTACCTCCCCACCACGACGCTAGGAGGGGACTTCTTCTCCCTGCTGCGCCTCGGTGAGCGGCGCTGCGGCCTGCTGGTCTGCGATGTGATGGGCCACGGCGTGCGGGCGGGGCTACTGACCGCGCTGCTCCGCGGCGTCGTGGAGGAGATGGGAAGCCGCGCCGGCGAACCGCCCCATGTGTTGCGGGAGATCAACCGGAGCCTGATGCCCATCGTGGAGCAGACCGGGCAGCCAGTCTTCGCGACCGTCTTCTTCGGAGTGATCGACCTCGATCGCCTGACCCTGGTGTACAGCAACGCCGGCCATCCTCCGCCGCTGCTGCGCGGCGCCGGCGGGTCGATCCGGCGGCTGGCCCCCGAGGATCCGGAGCCGGCCGCGGGCCTGCTCGGGGATTTCGCGTACAGCCGGCACGAGGTGCCGTTCCCGGCCGACAGCACCCTGCTGGCGTACACGGATGGGGTGTTTGAGGCGGCGAACGCAGCCGGCGAGTTTTTCGGCGTGGACCGATTGCGGGAAACCCTCGCGAACGCGCCGGCGGGAGCGATCATCCCGACGGTCCTTGAGCGCGTCCGCGCCCATTGCGGCCGGAGCGAGTTCGAGGATGACGTGTGCCTGGTGTGCCTGGAGGCGGACTTCGCGGCGCCGGCCTAGAGGGGGGAAGGCGACGCTGCCACGCGATCCAGCAGGGCGGCACGTAAGCGCAGCAGGTCGACGAAGGCGAACAGATCGGAAACCGCGCGCACTTTGCTCGGCGCTCCCTTGCTCTGATCGCAGGTCGGGGAACCAGACCGCTCGCCCCCCTGACGGATCCGCTCGGTCGACTTCCACGCGGATGCCTAAGCATCGTTTATAGGCTTAACTTGGCCGGGCCAAGGCCGGCCCGACCCAAGCTGCAGCGACGTCGAGTAGCAGGCTAGCGCCTTTCCTCCATCAGCCCCACCAGGTTGCCCTCGGGGTCGCGGACGAAGGCCAGCCAGAGCTCGTGGTCCGGCATCCGCGCCGCCAGCTGGGGCTCCCGCTCGGGACCCGCTCCGGCCGCCACCACGCGACGGTAGTACTCGGCCAGGCCCGTGACCCGGTAATACAGCACGGAATTGTGTCCCGCCTCCCCGGCCCCATTCGGCTCCGTCAGCATCAATCGGACCTTACCCACCCCGAGGAAGGACAACTTGGGCCCTGCGTCGAAAAGGGGCCGGAGGCCGAGCAACTCGACGTAAAACCGCTTGGCCGCCGCCACGTCCCGGACGGTCAGGGCCACCTGACCGAGATCCTGCACGGAGGGTAAAGTCATTCGTGAAAAAGTGGGCGCGGTGGAAGCTGCGACCGATCCTTCGTCTCAGGGCACCGCCATCTTCACCCTAGCTTGACCTCCGCCGTGCAGCACCCGCACGCGGTCACCATCCATGAACAGCCCGGTCGAGGCTTCCTGCACCACCGTCACGGTGCTGCCGTCCTCGAGTCGCACGGTGATCTC
>JBEDEF010000317.1:0-5713 GCA_041175845.1 Verrucomicrobiota bacterium | reverse complement strand
CCTACGAGGTCCTGACGGGCCGCGTCGTCCGCGCCACGGCACCCAGCGCGGAAGCCGCCGTGCAGGCGTATTACGAATCCCCGCTCAGCGAGACCCAGAAGGGCGACGAGTTCGTGCCGGCGACCTCCATCCTCGGTGCGGACGGCGCCCCGCGCGGGTTCATCCGCGATGGCGACGCGGTCGTGTTCTACAACTATCGCGGCGACCGCCCGCGCGAGATCACGCGCGCTTTCGTGCAGCCGGATTTCGCGGCCTTTGACCGCGGCCCGCTGCTCGACCTCCACTTCGCCACGATGACCGAGTACGAGAAGGGCCTGCCGGTGCAGGTCATCTCGGGCAAGCCGCCCCCGCTGCGCAACATCCTCGGCGAGGTCGTGAGCCGGGCCGGCATTGCCCAGTTCCGCTGCGCGGAGACGGAGAAGAATCCTCATGTGACCTTCTTCTTTAATAACTATCGGGGCGAGCCCTTCCCCGGTGAGGAGCGCGCCTGCCCCGCGAGCCCCAAGGTCGCCACGTACGACCTGCAGCCCGAGATGGCGGCGGCGGAGGTCACGCGGCTCGCGCGCGAGGCGATCCTCGGCGGCCGCCACGGGCTGATCGTGGTCAACTACGCGAATCCGGACATGGTCGGCCACACGGGTTCCCTGCCAGCGACGATCCGCGCGGTCGAGGCGACGGATGCCGGGGTGGGGGAACTCCTCGCCGCGCTTGCGACGCGCGGGGGCAAGGCGCTGGTCGTCGCCGACCACGGCAACGCGGAGCAGATGTGGGACCCGTCGGTCAATGGTCCGCACACCGCTCACACGCTAAACTTGGTCGAGGCATTCGTAGTCGGCGACGAGTTCGCCGCGGGGCGGACACGCCTGCGCGACGGCGGCCGGTTGGCCGATATCGCCCCTACGGTGCTTGCACTCTTGGGCCTGCCCCAGCCGGCGGAGATGACGGGACAGAACCTGATCCTCGGCTGAGGCCTTCGGGGTAGGTTCCCCTGGCCGTCAGTACGTGCCCTTGACGCCAAACGTCCAGTTGGTGCCGTTCACCTCGTAGAACTGCACCACGGGCGCATTGGCGCCCACCTGTTCCATAATGCGGTAGGGCTCATTGAACAGGTTGCGGGCGGAGAAGAACAGGCTGTAGCGCGCGGTGAGTCGGTAACCGCCCCCCAGGTCGACATTGGCGCGGTGACGATAGAACCGCGGATTGCCGGTTACGGTGGTGGGATAGTTATCCCGCCAGGTCGCCGCCGCGTAGAGGTTGAACCCGCGATGCGCGTAGCTCATACCGGCATTGACCGAGTGGGGAATGAGGTTGGCCCGGCGCAGGCTGGCGTAGCTCCGAGTGTAGCTGGCCCGGACGTTGAGCCCGCGCAGGGCGCCCGGGAGGAAGGATAGACTCTGCGAGTATTCCAGCTCCATCCCGCGGACCGTGACGTCGTTCGCACTCGGGGTGGTGGTGATGAACTCATAGTTGGAAAGATCGAGGTCCCCTTGGTAGCCGAACTCCGCCGCGGTTAACCGGCTGGTAATGAAAAGGCCCTTCACGTTGTTCTGGTAAACGTTGGCGGCGAGAATGCCGACCGGTTCGAAGTAGTACGCGAGGCGCGCGGCGAGGTTGCGCGAGGTTTCTGGCTTTAGCGCGGTGTTCGGAGCGCTGACGGTCAGGTTGTCGTCATTAATTACCCAGACGCCGGCGACATCGCGGAAGGTCGGGCGGCGGATGGTGGAACTGAAGCCCAGTTGGGCGTCGAGGTTCGGCCCGACCTTGAACTTCAGGGACGCGCTGGGGAACAGGTTGTCGTAAGCGCCAGTCCGATGAATCTTTGGCTGGCTAAAGAACTGGTACTTCAGCCCGTCGATGGTGGTCGCGCGGCCGTTGGTCTCGGCGAAGCCCGCGGTCGCCAGTTCGCGCACCGAGCGGGGGTTGAACTCTAACGAGTCCGTGCGCGTCTCTTCGCGGCGGAGCCCGGCGCGGACGATGAACCGGCCAAGCGTGGCGGTACCCATCAGAAACGCGGCGTCGATGGTTTCCTCGTAGTTGCGTCGATTGCCGATAAAGGCGTTGTAGAAGTTAGCCGCGGTAATCGTTTGGCTGAATCGTCCCGGGTTGTCCCGGTAGAAGGCGCCCATTCGCACTAGATCCGGCATCCACACCGTGCCTCCGTTGAGTGAGCGCACCGTGGAGTCGGTATTCGTCGCGCCCATATCGAAATCGAAAGGCGATTTAAAATCCGCCCAGGCCCCGAGGGACGGCGCGCCATTCAGGTTGTAACGGAGTGATTCGGTATCGAGGCGGAAGTCCCGGATCTCGAGCCGGCGCTTGAGCCCGGCTTTCCAGTTAACGGGCAGCACTCGCACGGTGCGCAGGGAGGCGATCAGCTCCCCGCCGTAGACGTCGGTGAGCGCGTACCGCCCGTCGTCGATCGTGATCGTCGGGTTACTAAAGCTAGCACCGCGGTCCCAGTCTGGCCCACCCACTTGGGTGAGCTTCCAGTCGGCTGATTTGTTGTCGGTGCGGCGCGCGGAGAATGCGACCCCGGTCGCCACTGGACCGCCGGCGGCGCGGATCGAGCCCCTTCGACCGCGCGGATCGTACCAGCTGATCGAATTGGAGCCCGAAAACTTGCCCTCCAACGTGAAGGCTCCGCGACGGAACTCGAAGCGGGGCACCGCCGTGATCGTCTGGCCCTGCTTCACAATCGCAGCGGGATTGGCGGAGACGGTCGCATTGGTGGCGCTGGTGACGAAATCGAGCAGCGGGTTGGGGCCGAGCACCGTATTGCGAGCGCCGGTCCCGAAAGTGAGGGCGCGCTGCGGGTTATTGAGGTCCGCGTAGTTGTACAGGAGACCGAGGGAGAGCACCAACTCCGGGGTGGCGCGAAGGTCCGAGGTCAGGTTGACCGTGGAGCGGCGGTTGGTGCGCGGCGCGTGGAGAAACGCGAGGGAGGTCGGCACGACCGGTCGCGGATCCGCCGCCGTCGGGGCGTAGTTGTAGGTGATGGTGGTGCGCGCGTTGGCCGAATAGGCCATCGATTCGCTGATGTTGAGATTCAATCCAAGGCGTCGGTTAAAGAAGACGTCGGAGTAGTCGAAGATGCCTCCGGGATGAATTTTTCGCGAGCTGCGGTCGTCGGGCCCCGGCGACTCCTCGAGGTTGAAGCGCGTCGAGAACGCCGTGACGTTCGCCTGCACCGAAACCCGTCGGCCGGCGCGGTCGAAAGCCCGTTTCGTCTTGAGATTGATCGTGCCCGCGGGCGCGTTGGCGTCTACGTCGGCGCTGATGGTCTTGGAGACTTCGATCGACTCCATGCTCGCGAGGGAGACCTGCTCGAAACTGAATGCCCGTGCGTTCCCGGAGGCGCCCTGGTTGGCATCGGCGCTGGCCAGGGATACCCCGTCGAGCGTCACTTGGGTGTACTCCGAATCGAGTCCGCGGAGGCGAATGGTGCGAATCTCGCCTTGGACGAGATCGAGTTCGACGCCAGGCATGTGCTTGAGAAATTCACCGACGTTACCCTCCGCCACGTCACCGAAGACGTCGGACGCGACGCTGTTGGTGATGTTCATGGAATTGCGCTGCTCCATGATGGCCTTGGCGTTGCCTTCCCGCTCTGAACTGATGACGAAGCGCTCCAGCCGGACCGTGCCGTCAGAAGCCGCGGTCTGCAGGGCGCTCACGAGCTCGAAGTCACGGGTCACCACCGCCCCGGGGGAAACCGTGACGCTCGCCGTCTCCGTGCGATAGCCGGTGAACGCCACGCTGAGACGAACGGTGCCGGCCGGCACCCCGGTCAAAGCGTAATTGCCGGCGTCCTCCGAAACCGTCTGCAGGCTGGTGCCCTCGACGCTGATCCGGGCATTGCGAACGTACTCGCTGGAGGCGGGATTGAAGATCCGGCCGGTGATGGAACCGGTCGGTTGGGCGAGGGCGAGCGGCGCGAGCAGGCAAGACAGCAGCGCCGGGACGGAGGCAACGGATCGGGGCATGGCAGGGAGGGGTAAGTCGGCGAGGTTGGACGCCCCTTACCCTCCGGCCAAGCCCGCAGTGATTCCGCCGTGCCGGCGTGCTTACCTCGCGGCCGGCACGGGCCGAGCTCAGAAGCGCCGGGACAACTCCAACGTCCAAGTGCGGCCCGGGAAAAGGGTGCCGTGGACGGATGGGGAGTAGCCGAGGGCGCCAGAGGTGAGGGGGGGATCGCGGTCCAGCAGGTTGACCACGCCGAGACGGACGTTGGTGCTGCGCACCCAGCGGTTGGCCTCGCGACCGAAGCGATAACCGGCGAAGGCATTGTACGTGATGACCTCGCCCACCACGTAGCGGTAGAGGAAACGACCGCTGTCGAACTGCTTCGCGATGTACCTGGGTTCGCCGAGGCTTGTGTAGGTAGACGCGGTTGTCGTCGCCGAGTCGGCGAAGCGCCCGGTGTAGTAACCGCTGAGGCCGCCGGTCCACGCCCCGCGGCGCCAAGTGATGCCGGTGGTCCCGCGCCAGCGGGTGTTGCCGTCAACTTCCATCCGCTCGATGAACTCGGGTACCCCGCCCGGGATCTCGCGACGCTGGTAGTTGCGAGCGAGGTAGGACCAGTCGGCAGCGACGGTAAACTTGCCGAGGCGCTCCCACGGGATCTGGTAGGCCAGGCTCAGGTCCACGCCGCTCGCATAGGACTGAGCAAGGTTCTGGAATCGGATGCTGCGGGAGAGGATATTGCCGACGACCGCGGCCTGTTGGGCCGGCGGCTTGCCGGCGTTGTAGGCGGCAAAAGCGGCGATGTCCGCTGCGGTCGGAGCCGTGCGGATGATGGCCGGGTCTCCTTTGTAGCCTGCCGTGCCGGATCCGAGGTCGATCTGCGCGATTGTACGGCCGGCGGCGAGCTGGGACTGGGTGTAGGCGTTTAGCTTGGTCGCGTCACTGTTGAACAACTGGGCATCGGTATAGCTCCCGATGATATTGCTCTGGTCGATTTGCCAGTAATCGGCCGTGAGCGTCAGACCCTTGATGCCGGGTACCTCCACCACGAGCCCCGCGCTCTTGCCCTCCGACTCCACCGGTCGGAGGTCGAGGTTCCCCGTCGAATACCGGCGCATGATGTAAGTCGCATTGCCGACCGTTTGGTTGCGGTAGACGTCCGTCTGGCCCGGCGCGCTATCCACGATGAAGCGGGTGGGGGCGTAGAGCGTAGGCAGATTGGGGGCGGCGAAACCCTCGTTGTAGGAAGCGCGTATCATCACGCCGGCCGAGGGCTTCCAATTGACGCCTAGCTTCGGACGTGTGGTGTTGCCGAAGTCGCTGTAGCGCTCGTGGCGGGCTGAGCCCGTGAGCTCGAGTGAGTGCAGCAGCGGCAACTTGTGCCGCGGGGCGATGAGTGGGATCACGGCTTCGGCATAGGCGCTGGATACGCCGCGGTTACCGGTCGAGTCAGGCGCGTAGGAGGCCACCAGGTAATCGTTGTCGTTCTCGTTCAGTCCCGAGCCGGGCGGGTTGCTGCTGACGTACGCCGGTCGCAGGTCGAGGTACTGCTCGCGGCGGTACTCGGCACCGGCGGCGACCGAAACGGTGTTGCCCCAGAAGCGGAAGACGGGCCCGCCCACGCGGACGTCTCCGCTGGTCAGGGCACTGAAGCCGTCGTGGCGCCACTTCTGCACGAAGGTGTCGAGCACCGGCGCCGGGTTGACATAGGGCCGGTCGTAAACGACGGCGTTGCCGGCAACGCGGAACG
>JBEDEF010000316.1:0-4309 GCA_041175845.1 Verrucomicrobiota bacterium | reverse complement strand
AAGCCGGGGGCAGGGCGCGGGCCTAGAAGGTGCCCCGGAGGCCGAAGGTCCAGAGAGAGCCGGCGAATTCCGCGCTGCGGAAGGTGGCGTGCTGGGGCACGCCGGGACCGTCGACCTCCTGCTGCTCGGGCATGTCGAGGACATTGCGGAGCGTGAAGTAGAGACCGAGGCGCGGCGTGAGGTTGTACTCCCCGAGCAGGTCGAGGAAGACGCGGCGGGCGGTGTAATTGTAGGTGCCGGCGGGGATGCTGGCGCCGGTGACGCGGCCGTTGCGGCTGCGACCCTGGTAGCTCCAGTTGGCGCGGAGGCTGAACTTCTCGCGCTCGAGGGAGACGCCCCAGCTGGCCTTGCGCGGGATGAAGCCCTGGAAGTTGGCGGTGGCGTCGCCGACCGGGCGCTGGCTGGAGACGTTGGCGAAGGCGTGCAGGCCGCGGGCCCAGCGGGGCAGGAACGTCAGGGACTGCTTGTAGCTGAAGTCGACGCCCGTCATCCGCACCGTGTCGCGGATGTTGTTCTGGGTGGCGACTTCGTAGGCGCCGAACGTGGCGGGATCGAGCGCGTAGAGGGCGAGGAACTCCGGCGTGGGCGCGAAGGTGGTGTCGCCGAAGAAGTTCTCGAACTCGCGGTGGAAGCCGCCAACCGAGAGGAGGCCGACGCCGGCGAAGTAGTACTCGAGGCGGGCGCTGAGGGTGCGGGCGGACCAGGGCTTGATGGCGGCGTTGTTGACCGTGATGCGGTTCGTCGGGCCCGGGGCCACGGTCTCGTCCGGCAGGTTGAGGCCGCCGGCGTACTGCTCGAAGCTGGGTCGGCCGATCGAGTGGTAGTAGGCGGCGCGGGCGATGAGGTTCTCGCGCAGGTTGAAGCTGGCGTTGAGGCTGGGGAACCAGCGCAGGTACTCCTTCTCCGCGCGGACCCCCCGGTCGAGGTAGGTGAGCTTCGAATACTCGAGCGAGTTGAGGTTCGCGACGATCGGCGTGGGGCGCCCGTTGGTGAGGATCACGTTGCCGGCGGCGTCGCGGCGGTAGTTGAGGCTGGGGTCGTTGAGCGGGCCAAATGCCTCGGTGTTGGTCTGCTCGGCGCGCACGCCCGCCACGAGACGCAGGCGCTGGTCGAAAAGGCGGAGGTCGCCGCGGAGGAACACGGACGAGACGAGCTCGGACGCCGCCCGGGAGCGGAGGACGTCGGAACGATAGGCGGCGTTCTCGTTGAAGGTGAGGTGCGTGGGATTCGCCCGGTAGTGGTCCCAGAGCTTCTCGTTCGCGAGCCACTGCACCCGCGGAAAGCCGAAGGGCATCGCGCGCCGCGAATAGCCCGGGGCGAAGAAGGGGGTCGCGACGTCGTCCCCGCTCGCCGGGGCGGTGCTACCCCGGCCATCGGCCCCGACGAACGCCCAGGTGTAGTCCCCGCGCCGCGCTTCCCGGTCGTTGCGGCGGAAGTCGAGCCCCGCCTTGAGCGTCAGCGGCACCGCCCCGCCCAGGTCGCGTGCGACGTGCCCGTACCAGCCGCGGTGGGTGTCGTAGTTGGTGACCGGGTTCGACGTGGCCTGCGTCACCGCGTAGCTGCCGATCTGATACGGATCGACCGGCGCACCGGCGGCATCGGAGACCGTGATGGTGTTCGGCCGGAGGTAGAAGATGTCCGCGAAACCGATCGTGACGCCGGAACGCTGGGCGGTGGACCCACTGAAGTAACCCTTGTCGACGGCGCGGAAGGTGTTGCGGGCGAACGAGAGGCCGACGCCGGACTCAAGGCGCCAGACGGGGCCGTCGTGCCGCCAGACGAGGGACGGCGAGAGCGTGGAGTTGGTGCGGTCCCGGTAGGTGTTGGCGAGCTGGAGCTGGCCCTGGCCGGGAGCGCCGCGGACCTGGAAGGGTGTGAAGTCGCCCGGGTTCACCCGCAAAATATTGTATTGGATGGTCCGGTTGAGGACGAGGAAGTCGATGTAGTAGTGCTGGTAGGAGAACGAGAGGCGGTCGCGGGGGGACAGGCGCCAGTCGAGGGTGGCGCCGAAGGAGGTGCGGGCGGCCTTCTTGGTGCCGTCGCGGACCTGCGTTTGGGTGAGGTAGGGGCGGTCGGGCGCGGTGTGCGGGTAGGCCGCGCCGTTGGTGGCGGTGTTGAGGCCGTGCCAGCGGTGCTGGATGAACTCCTCCTTGGTGCCGTTGTCGGAGTAGCCGCCCGAGAGGGTGAAGCCGAAGTTGCGCGAGACCGGATTGACGTACGAGAAGTCGAAGCCGGGGCGGATCTTCCAGGTGTCGCGCTCAAAGAAGCCCGGCGTGCGGCGGAGCTCCCGCGCGTTGTCCCGCAGCATCACGAAGGTGTTCAGCTTGAACTGGGGCCGGGCCCGCTCGAAGGCGCTGCGGGGCACCATGTTCACCAGGCCCGCGAGGGCGGAGCCGGGCGCATCGGGCGTCGGCGAATACACGACCTCGATGCGGGACGTCGCCGTGATCGAGGCCATGTCCATCTGGGTGGTCCGCGCGGTGACGCTGTTGCCGCCGGCGCTGGCGAGGCTGAAGCCGTTCACCTGCACGGGCACGTTTTCGGAGGGCACGCCGTTGATCGAGATGCCGCGCGCGAGCGCCCCGGCCTCGTAGTCCATCGTGACGCCCGGGAGGAACTTCAGGAACTCGCCCACGCTGCCCTCGGCGACCGCCCCGAACTCATCGGTCGAGACCACGCTCTTGATCTCGGCCGCGAAGCGCTGCTCGTTGATCGCGATGGCCGCCGCCTCCATCTCGCGCGAGGTCGCCACCACGAAGTCGGCCAAGCGCACCACCTCCCCGGGACGCGAACCCGCCGGGACCAGCGCGAAGTCCTGCACCACCGTGGCGCCCGCAGCGACGGCGACGGCCACCTCCTGCGGGGCGTAGCCGGTGTGGAACACCCGCACGCGCACGGTGCCGGCGGTGACCCCGGTCAGCCGGTAGAACCCGGCCGGATCCGTGAACACCTCGCGCGCGTCGCCCGCCACGGTGACGCGCACGCGCTCGAGGAAGAGGCCGGTCGAGGGGCTGGAGATGCGGCCCTCGACGGTGGCGAGCGCCGCTTCGGCGGCCCGACCGAAACCGGCGAGGAACAGGAGGGGGATCAGGGCACGCAGTAGCGCACGGCGAAGGGCAGTTGGCATGGGGGCGGGGTACTTGCCCTATTTCACCACCTGCCTCGCCCGTCAAGCAGGACAGGCCTAGTCGTCCTTCGCCTTGCCCAGCTGCCGCGTCTCGGCGCCCACCTCGGCGACGTAGGCCTCGGCCAAGCGAAGCAGGGCGGCCTTCTCGGCCGGGCGCTCGGCGGACAGGTCACGAGTCTCGCCGAGGTCGCGGGCTAGGTCGAAGAGCTCGACCTGGCCGGTGGTCCAGTTCTTGACGAGCTTGAGGTCGCCCTGCCGGAGCGCCGTCTGGGCGCGGCGGTCGACCGCCTGGTGGAAGATCAGGTAGGGCCGGCGGCGGCGGACCTCCCCCACCCCGCCTCCCAGCCACACCGCGCGCAGGCTGCCGCCATCGAGCTCCGGCGGGAGCGGCTCCCGGTAGCCGGCGAAATCGGCGAAGGTCGGGAGCAGGTCGAGGCCGGTGACCGGCACCCGGCTCACGCTCCCGGGCTGCACGCCCGGCCCGGCGACCAAGAAGGGTACGCGGATGCCGCCCTCGTAGACGGTGCCCTTGCCGGCGCGGAGGGGATGATTGAGGCCGGGGCCGTCGTTGCTGACGCCAGGCAGCGTCGGACGGCCGCCGTTGTCGGACATGAAGATCACGTAGGTCCGCTCGCGCAGCCCGAGCCGGCCGAGGGCGTCGAGCAGGCGGCCGACCCCGGCATCGAGGTCGTGGGTCATCGCGGCGAAGGAGGGCAGCCGGTGCTTCCGGCCCACGGGCCACGACTGCGCCTGAGCAAAGGACTCCGGGGAATACTGGATCTCCAGGTGGACCGCGTAGTGGGACACCTGGAGGAAGAACGGGCGGCCTTCGCGAGCCTGGTCGGCGAGGAAGGCGGTGGCGCGGTCGGTCAACGAGCGGATGAGCTTCGGGTCGTCCCGCGCGGGCTCGCCCCCGGCGTCGCGGCCGCCGCCGGTTGCGTTGCTGGTGACCCCATCGCTGACGTCGAAACCCTGGTCGGCGGGGCTGATCCCGTCGTAGCGGTGGTCCCACTTGCCGAGGTGGGCGGTGCGGTAGCGGGCGTCGGCGGCCTTGAGGAGGCGGGGGACGTTCAGCTGGCGGCGGTAGACCGCGGGCCAACCCTGCCGGTCGCGCTGGTACTCATGGCGGGCGGGGGATTGGCCGATCTGGAGGCTGCGGCGGGTGGGGCAGCAGTACGGCGC
>JBEDEF010000315.1:0-3410 GCA_041175845.1 Verrucomicrobiota bacterium | reverse complement strand
GTGCGGCACCAGATGCCTGCCAGCCGCACCACCTTCCGCTACGCGGCCCGGCATGCCTTCGATTCGGCACGTTCGCGGGTCATCGACCGGGCCGGGCAGCCGGGTGGAGCCGCCTACCTGCTCGGACGTTGGCCGGCGAACGGGCTTAAGCTCGCGGGCTTCACCTTGCTCGCCCTGCTGCAGGGCCTGTGCCTGCGGCCCGGAGAGGCGAAACAGGCGCTGGTACGGGCCTGGCGATCCTGCGGATACCTGTACCAGATCCCGCGAAGCCTCGCGGGACGGAGATGAGGCGATGACGGAACTCCCCTCCCCGGTCCCGGCGTTGTCGGTGGTGATCGTGGCCCGCAACGAGGCCGCGAACCTGCCGCGCTGCCTCGCCAGCGTGCGGGGTTGGACGGCAGAGGTGATCGTGGCCCTGAACGGAACGACGGACGGGAGCGGCGAGATCGCGCGCGCGGCCGGGGCGGTGGTCCACGAGTTGCCGTGGCAGGGCTACCGCGACACCAAGAACGCGGCACTGGCGCTGGCAACGCAGCCCTGGGTGCTGGCACTGGATGCGGATGAGGAGGTCTCGCCGGAACTACGGGCGGAGATCCAGCGGTTCCTCGCCGCCCCCGGGAGCCACGCCGGCGCCCGGTTTCCACGCAAGACGTGGTTCATCGACCGCTGGATCACCCACGGGGACTGGTATCCCGACCACTGCCTGCGCCTGCTGCGGAGCGAGCGTTCGCGGTGGGTCGGGGACGCCTTCGTGCACGAGCGCGCGGAGTGCGATGGTCCCGTGGCAACGCTGCGGGCCGACCTGCTGCACTATTCGTTCCCCAGTCTGGCGGCGCATGTGGCGAAGGTGAATCCCTTCGCCGACCTCTTCCTGCGGCAGCAGCAGGCGCGAGGCGGCCGTTTCTCGCTGGGTGCGGCGCTGTTCCGGCCGGCGTGGCGTTTCTTCCGGGGGTATGTCCTGCGGCGGGGATTCCTCGATGGGTTTCCCGGCTGGTACATCGCCTGGGCGACCGCGTTCGGCGCGCTGGTGCGGTATGGCCGCCTGTACGAGGCGGAGCAGCGGAGGGACCCGCATGCCTAAGGCGCGCGAGCCCCAGGCTTTCAGCCGATTGGCCGAACAACTGGTGGCGGACCTGCGGGGGGTACCGTCCGAGATGCCCGCGCGGTCGCGACCCCGCGCGACCCAGCCCTTGGCGGGACTAATCGAGACCCTGCGCCAGGAGTACCGCCTGGGTCGCGACGCGCCGGAGTACACCCTGCGCGAGCGGTGGCGGGAAATCGTGGGGACGGCGGCGGCGGCCTATTCCCATCCGGTCACCCTCGAGCGCAATCTGGTCCAGGTCCTCGTGTCGCACGCCGTGGTGCGCAACGAGCTGTTCCACCACCGGGAACTTATCGTCGGCCGCATCCGCGCGGTGCCTGGCTGCGAAGGCGTGAAGGGGATCAACCTGCGGATGGGTTGAGGCGAAGGGGTGTGGCCGCCGCAGTTGCCGCGGATTGAGGCGAGGCGGAAGAAGTTTTGTTTGCCGGGACCGGGGCGGCGCGGCCCGGTTCCACCGAGCCGTGGCACGCGAGACTTGGTTCGTTTAGCCGGGGAATCGTTCCCCGGTCGAACCGGCCGAAACCACGTTCCCGCCGACCGGGGCGGCGTGACTGCGTCAGGCGGCAGCCGGAACGGTTGGCCATCCGCGGCTGCAGCCGCAGCCACACCGGGCCATGCCGCCCCAGCGCCCTCCGTCTCGCTTGGAGGAGGACTGGAGGCACGCCGCCCCCGCGACGAGTTTCAGGGCGAGGCCAGCGCGCGGAGGCCACGGGCGAGGCGCGCGACCGCCTCGGCGGCGCGGTCCGGGGGCAACGCGCCGTAGGCGACGCGCAGCCGGCAGCCGTCCGCGCACCCGAAGGCGCTGCCCGGGACCACCGCCACCCCGTACTCCCGGATCAGGCGTTCCGCGACCGTAAGGGGATCCAGCGCCGTGCGGAGGTCGGGTAGGAAGTAGAAGGCCCCGGCCGCCGGGGGCAGCGCGCAGATGCCTTCCGCGGCGAGTCCCGCCAGCCCTTGCCGGAGGCACGCGCGATTCCCGCGCAACGGACCCAGTTGCGTGGCGATCCATTCCGGACCCGCCGCCAGAGCACCCAGCGCGGCGTGTTGCGAGATCACCGGGGGACAAATGAGGAGCGTGTCTTGGATTTTGCGGAGGGCTGGCTCGAGGGTCGCCGGGCAGACCAGCCAGCCAATGCGCCACCCCGCGAAGCCGAACGCCTTGGAACAGGAGTGTAGCGAGACCGTGTGGCCAGCGGTGCCAGGATCCGCGGCCGGCGCGTGGTGCGGTGGTCCTTCGTGAACGAACTCCGCGTAGGCCTCGTCGCTGAAATGATACAGGCCCCGCGCGGCGCAGAGCGCATTCACCGCCCGGAGCGTCGCCGCAGGGTAGACGGCGCCCGTGGGATTATTCGGGGAAACCGTGACGATCACCCGCGTGCGAGAGGTCACGGCCGCAGCGAGAGCGTCCAGCTCCAGTTGGTAGGCGGCGTCCGTCGGCACCGGCACGGGGCGGCAGCCGGCCATCGTCACCGCCATCTCGTGGTTGAAGTAGTAGGGGGTCGGCAGGATCACCTCGTCTCCCGGCTCCGTCGCGGCGAGGAGGGCGGCGTAGAACGCATTGTTGCCACCCGCAGTGACCAGCAGGCAATTGCCATGGGCGGAGCCGACAGGGACCCGGTAGCGCCGCGCCATCCAGTCGGTGAGAGCGGCGATCAGCGCGGGCAGGCCGGCGACCGGCTGGTAGCGATGCAACGCGGGATCGGGGCCGAGGGCGGCGAGACGTTCCGCGACCGTGGGCGGTGGGGCGTAGCCGACAATACCCTGCCCGAGAGAGAGCGCGTTGGGATGGGCCCGCAGGAGGTCCGCGAGCACCGGGATGATGGGGCTCTGGACAACTTCGAGGCGGCGGGATCCGCGCATTCCCCCAGCAAGGCGAGGATGGGAGCGGAGCGCGAGCGGGAAGGCGGCCGCCTCAGATGCGATCCAGTCGTCGCACGAGCCCGCGGATTTCACTCACGAGGCGACGCACGCGGGCAGGTCGCGCCGCAGGCGCGGCCAAGCGCGGCGACGCGGTGGCCGTGGAGGCAGGAGCGGGACGCGTTTTGTGTTTGGACATCGGGTGAGGACACGAGAAGCGGTAGGCCTCACGCCGGCACTTAGGCCATCACCCTAAATTAGGGATTAGCCGGGGCTTGAAGCTGAATTACCCCGCGGTGGGCGACTCTGAGCAACAATACGCAACCGTTTGCATATCAATGTCTAGAAAATGTTTTCCCCGTGTCCCCAGACTCGCTTTACGTCTCGATTGCAGTCTTTGCTCGCCGGGATTACTTCCTTTATGCCACGCGAAAATACCACTCAGGGAATC